>JAFATZ010000397.1 GCA_019243675.1 Ktedonobacteraceae bacterium
GACGACGTAGAGAGTATTGCCACCTTCTATACAATGTACCACCAGCATCAGCCAGGCAAGAAGATCATTAAAGTATGCACCAGCATCTCTTGCTACTTGCGTAACTGTGACGCATTGGTCGAGCACCTCGAAAAGCGTCTCGGCATCAAGCGCGGTGAGACAACTGCTGATGGCAACTACACACTGATGACCACCGAATGCCTTGCCTCCTGTGGCACCGCACCTGTGCTGCAAGTCAATAACGAGTTCGTCGAAAACGTCACACTGGAAATGGCCGATACACTTATTGACGAGCTAGATGGAGAACTGCATTGATTATCACTAAAAACTTGGATGTCCCTGACCTAGACCACATAGATGTGTATCGGCAGTATGGCGGCTATGAAGCGCTGGCAAAGGCCCTTAAAGAATATCAGCCCGATCAAATCGCCGAGATGGTCAAGCAATCGGGCCTACGTGGACGAGGTGGAGCAGGATTTCCTACAGGTATGAAGTGGGGTTTCCTGGCCAAGAACGGTAAGACACGCTATCTCTGCTGTAACGCCGACGAGAGCGAACCCGGCACATTCAAAGACCGCATGCTGATGGAGAAGAATCCTCATCTGCTCGTTGAAGGAGTGATCCTGACCAGTTATGCTTGCGGCGTCTCAACTGCCTTTATTTACGTGCGCGGCGAGTTAGCATACGCAGCTCGCCAAGTAGAGCGAGCGGTAAACGAGGCATATGCGGCGGGACTGATCGGCAAGAATATTCTAGGCAGTGATTTTAGCCTGGATGTGATCGTTCATCGTGGCGCGGGCGCGTATATTTGCGGCGAGGAAAGCGCTTTGATGGAATCGCTCGAAGGTCGACGCGGTTATCCACGCTTGAAGCCTCCCTTCCCCGCCGCAATTGGCCTCTATGGAGGGCCTACTGTTATTAATAACTGTGAAACGCTGTGTACGGTGCCCTCCATCGTACAGAATGGTGCTGAGTGGTACGCCAGCTTCGGCACTGAGAAGAGCAAGGGGACACGTATCTTCTGCCTGAGCGGACATGTTAAGAAGCCTGGTAACTACGAACTGCCATTGGGTACGCCATTGCGCACATTGATCTACGACGAACAGTACGGCGGCGGTATTCTGGGCGACAAGGAACTGAAAGCAATTATCCCTGGCGGCTCATCCACCTTTTTGCTAGGCTCCGACAAATTAGACACGCCGCTCGACTTCGAGTCTATTGCAGCAGCAGGCTCCATGCTCGGCTCCGGCGGCGTGGTGGTCATGGACCGGGACACCTGTATCGTCGCTGCTATCTTGCGCATGACAGAGTTTTACCGCGACGAATCCTGCGGCAAATGCACTCCTTGCCGCGAAGGCACATACTGGCTGACGGAGATACTAGAACGCCTTGAACACGGACACGGCACAGAGGGCGACATAGCTCTGCTGCTCGACATTTGTGACAACATCAGCGGCAAATCGTTCTGTCCACTAGGTGATGCAGCTACCAGTTCCATCACCAGTGGCATCAAGCTTTTCCGAGCCGAGTTTGAATACCATGTCAAGCACGGTCACTGTATGGTTGGGCCAGGGTGCAGCCGCTCAGAGACGGAATCCATGTATGCAGGAGTATGCTAGTGGGAGCACAGACGACCGCAAGGGCCTACTGAAATTATAGACAAGATGGTAAAAACATATGCCAGAAGAAGAGAAAAAACTAGAACTCATCCATCTGACCATTGACGATATTCCCGTCGAGGTTCCGGCGGGAACCTTGGTATGGGCAGCGGCACAACAGGCCGGAATAGAAATTCCTATTTATTGCTATCACCCCAAGCTGCTCCCCTTGGGAGCATGCCGCATGTGCTTCGTCGAGATTGAGAAGATGCCTAAACCACCGCAGACGGCCTGTACGACTCCGGTCAGCGAGGGCATGATTGTACATACAAACACGGAGAAAGTACTCAAGGCGCGCCGGGGTACTCTGGAGTTCTTGCTTATCAATCACCCGCTCGACTGCCCTATTTGCGATAAAGGCGGCGAATGTGATCTGCAAGATTTCACCTTGCGCCACGGGCCAGGAGGCACACGCTTCAACCTGTACAAGCGTCATTATAGCAAGCCCATTGCTGTCAGCAACGACGTACTGCTTGATCGCGAGCGCTGCATTCTCTGCCAGCGCTGCACGCGTTTCTGCTCCGAAATCTCTATGGATAATGGCCTCGTGATGATCTCACGAGGGCACAAGATGGAGGTCGGCACGGCTCCCGAGCACGCTTTCGATTCTATCTTCTCCGGTAACACCGTTGAGATGTGTCCCGTGGGAGCCTTGACTGCGGCAAGCTATCGCTTCAAGTCGCGGCCTTGGGAGCTTAAGCGTACGCCGAGCGTCTGCAACAACTGTAGTGTTGGCTGTAACGTGCGCATAGACGTACGCGTGGACAAGGTGATGCGCTTGATGTCGCGCACAAACGACGAAATCGACGACGGCTGGCTGTGTAACCGTGGGCGCTGGGGCTTCGAGTTCGTCAACAGCCCGCAGCGTCTGCGTACACCTCTCTTTCGCCACGAGGGCAGCCTTGTGCCGACGAGCTGGGAAGTGGCTTTCGACTACATCGCCACGCGCCTCAAAGAGACCATTGCCAAATACGGATCACAAGCGGTGGCAGGCATCGGCTCGACGCGCACCACCAATGAAGAAGCTTATCTCTTCCAAAAATTTCTGCGCAAAGTTGTCGGTACCCCTAACGTCGATCATTATCACGGGCTGTTCTCGGCTCCCCGCGATCGCTTGACGGGCAAGCCGTGGATGATGACCAATAGCATTGCAGAGATCGAGAAAGCCTCGCACATCGTGTTGATCGCCTGCGACCCCTACCAGCACCAGCCCGTCCTCAACCTGCGTATCAAGAAGGTCATCAAGGGCGGAGCAAAACTTTCTATCGTTCACGCGCACGAAACAGAGCTTGACCGCTTCGCTGCACGCAAGATTACCATTCCACAACATGGTGCGGGTATCGCTGCCAAGCTCTTACTCAAGCAGGCATTGAGCAACCAAAACACCAAGACCGATGGCTACGAAGATGTGCGCACGCAGCTACAGCGTGAGGATCAGAGCCTGCAGGCCGCTGCGCAGACTTTGGGGTTTGAGGCCACGTCACAACTTCAACATCTTGCCGATGAGATTGTAGGGGCTAGGGGAGCGATCAT
>JAFATZ010000424.1 GCA_019243675.1 Ktedonobacteraceae bacterium
GTCGGCCCACCCACTCTGCGCGAGCCTAGTTTAGTGACCAAGGAGGGAAGCCATCATGGGCAAGAAAACCATCTTGATTGCTGACGATGATCTAGGCATTCTCGATGCACTCACGCTCTTATTAGAGGACGCAGGATACGAGGTGACAACAGTGAGCGATGGTGCTACCATACGAGAGGTACACACAGCGCCTCCTGATCTGCTGCTGCTTGATATTTGGCTCTCGGGCTGGAATGGAAGAGATATTTGTATTGCCTTAAAAAGTGCAGAGCAGACCAAACATATGCCCATTCTTCTCTTTTCAGCCAATAAAGATACAGGAAAGATCGCGCAAGAAGCAGGAGCGGATGACTTCATTGCCAAACCATTTGACATGGATGAACTGTTGGAAAAGATTGAGAAATACCTGTCCTAGACATCCCTTCTTCGTGCCTTTATCTCCCCTACTCAGCAATAGAGAGTGATTCGTAACACTATTTGCATATTTGCAACCATATCTTAACCTTTTTCATGTTCATTATACAAGGTGATGATGATAGACTACTCATAGGTCCAGAACTACGTAGTGTGTGTGGTCAATCGCAAGGTAGATGTTTCAATAGTTTTGGTATTATGCCGAATGAGTAGGGTTTCCACCTAAAACAGATACTCATCAACTCCTTACTTTGCGGCCTATGACACCTTGCGTAGTACTGGGCCTAATATTTAGGAAGATCTGCAACAGTAAGTCAGGTGATCGTCTATGACAATAAGTCAGCGTCCGATTTTTCGTGATCGAGCAATGAAACATTATCTTCAGAAGGGGGAGCAGGATGTGTTACCACATTTAATTACTCCACCAATATTTCTGTTGCTCTGGATAGTGTTGGGATTGCTTCTGATCGTAACGGTCTGGTTGTTGCCAGGACTTCGTGGACTCATTGGAGGGTGATGGATGCAATCGCAGCAGGCAAAGCAACAGCAGACACAGCCTTTCTGGCAGAGGTTACAGACAGCGATGCAGAACGTGTGGCGGCGAAGAGTGCCGCAAGTCATGCAGTTGGGGAGCGTTGAGTGTGGAGCTGCCTGTTTGGCTATGATTCTGAGCTACTATGGTCGCAGAACCAGTGTCTACGAGATCCGTGAGCGTTGTGGAATTGGACGCGATGGTCTGTCTGCACTGGCTATTGTGAGAGCGGCTCGCGAGTATGGCTTGCGTGTCAGGGCGGTCTCGCTGCAAAAGAATGATTTTCGGTTTGTGCGTCTTCCGGCTATCATCCATTGGGCATTTGGTCACTATGTAGTGCTTGAACGCTGGTCTCCGAAATACGTGGACGTGGTTGACCCAGCAGCGGGGCGTGTGCGTTACAGTGCTGATGTATTCGAGATCAATTTTACCGGAGTAGTAATCCTGCTTGAGCCTGGGCCACAATTTACCCGTCATAATCCCTTACCACAGGTGAGCGTGGGTGCCTATGTAGCCAAATGTCTCAAACAAGCTCCCTGGACGTTTGCACAGATCCTGCTCGCCTCGCTGCTCCTACAAGCGTTTGGTCTGGCTGTCCCTCTGCTTACCAAAGTGGTGGTGGACCATGTCATTCCTTTTCACCTCCAGTCCGTCATCCCACTGCTGGGCCTAGGTATCCTGATCCTGGTGCTCTCACAACTGGTCACCACGCTGTTGCGAGCGGTCTTGCTGGTCTACTTGCAGGCGCGGGTGGATGTGTACATGATGCTCAGCTTCTTTGAACATCTGTTGACGTTGCCGCTGCGTTTCTTTCAGCAGCGTGCAACCGGTGATATCCTCGCCCGCCTGAATAGCAACACAGTGATTCGTGATATGTTGAGCAACCAACTCGTCTCCACAGTGCTGGATGGCCTTTTCGTGATTGTCTACTTGCTTATTTTGTTCTGGCAGTCGCGTGTATTCAGCCTGTTAGTTCTGGGTATCGGCTTGCTCCAAGTGGTGCTGCTGCTGGCTACTAATCGTCCTATACGCGAATTGTCAACACGTGAGCTAGCCGCTCAGGGGAAATCACAGGGCTATGCGACTGAAGCGTTGGTCGGTATTGTCTCACTCAAAGCAGCAGGAGGAGAAAACGGTGCGTTCGAGCACTGGTCGAATTTATTTTTCGAGCAATTGAACATCTCGCTGCGTCGCAACACGCTTTCGTCGCTCATTGAGACTGTGATGGCGCTCTTACGCACCTTTTCGCCACTGGTCTTACTATGGGTGGGGATGATCCAAGTGCTCAATGGCGGCATGCCAGTGGGAACGATGCTGGCGCTCAACGCATTGGCGGTCGCCTTCCTCACGCCAGTGGCCTCACTAGCGAGCAGTGGAAGACAATTGCAACTGGTGCATTCGAATCTTGAGCGCCTCAGCGATGTGATACACGCTGAGTCGGAGCAAGACGTGCAGTCTGTGCGTCAACCACCTAAGCTGACGGGCCGCATTGTGTTGGAGCAGGTCAGTTTCCGCTATAGTCCCTACTCACCTGATGTCTTGAAAGGGATTGATCTGACTATTGAACCAGGGCAACGTGTTGCTATTGTGGGGCGCACGGGATCGGGCAAGAGTACACTAGGTAAGCTCTTGCTTGGGTTGCACCTGCCCACCCAGGGTGAAATTGTCTATGATGGTATCCCGTTGCGCTACCTGAACTATCAAGCGGTGCGTGCGCAGTTTGGGGTGGTGATGCAAGAGGCTACTGTCTTTAGTGGCACGATCCGCCAAAACATCGCCTTTAGTAATCCTAATATGCCTCTGGAGTCTGTAATCCGAGCTGCGAAGTTGGCAGCGTTTCACGAGGATACTATGTCCATGCCGATGCAATACGAAACCTATATCTCGGAGCAAGGAAGTGCTCTCTCAGGAGGACAACGCCAGCGCTTGGCACTCGCTCGTGCTCTGGCCCACTCCCCTGTCCTTCTCCTACTGGATGAAGCGACCAGTTCTCTGGATGTGGTGACTGAGCAGGTGGTAGAAGAGAACCTCGGGAGTTTAACCTGTACCCAGATTGTGATTGCTCATCGCTTGAGTACCGTGCGTAATGCAGATGTTATTGTCGTTCTTGACGAAGGAGTCATGGTAGAGCGTGGGACGCACCACGAACTGTTGAAGTGTAATGGATACTACGCCAAACTAGTACAGAGTCAGTTCGCGCAGAAAAGCGAGACTACAGTCTATAGGATAGTGGCTCGCAAGACAAGTGCATAG
>JAFATZ010000285.1 GCA_019243675.1 Ktedonobacteraceae bacterium
TGGTGTGATGCCATCATGGGCTTGGGCTAACTCTTGGAAGAGCGACTTGTTATCCTTGAAGAGGCGTTTGCTGACGATGTTGTGAGCGAGAGGTTCCAGACGTGGACGCAAGAACTGTTGTACTGCCATCATGCCTTGGTCGAGGTAGATAGCCCCTAACACAGCCTCAAACGTAGAAGCAAGGACACGCTGACCTCTTACTGTGTTGTGTTCACCTTTGCCTACAATCAGGTACTTTCCTAGCTCAATCTCGCGTGCGAAATCGGCCAACGTTTCGGTTCTCACCAACACGGCTCGCACATCGGTGAGTTCTCCCTCTGTCAAGTTAACAAAGGTGCGGAAGAGGAAATCTGCGCTCACGAAGGCGAGAATGGAATCTCCCAGGAACTCAAGGCGTTCATTAGAGTTCTGCTCGACCCCCGGTGTCTCATAGATATATGAGCGGTGCGTCAAGGCTAGACTGAGCAGCTTGGGATTGTGAAAATGCACTCCTAGGCTTTGTTCTAACTGTTCGTACATGACAACACCTCTAACAGCACGTGTGCCTTATCGCGTACTCGTTCTGTCACTTGGCCTACTCGCCAGAACTGTACGTCGGGAGCGAGAGCCTCAAATGTGGGCCAAAGCGTTGGCTCAATAGCGGCAAACAGACCGCCCGACGTTTGTGGATCCCATAGTATGTCGCGGTCAACGCTCTCTAGGCGTTCGCTAATGCGTACACGCCCAGTAAGATACTCTTCGTTGCGCTGCGCACCACCTGTAACACAGCCTAGTTGCGCATAGTGTCGCACATGGGGTAACAGCGGCAGCGCGGCGTAGTCAATGCGCATGCTCACCAGGCTGTGCGCCGCCATCTCCCAGGCGTGTCCCAACAAACCAAATCCTGTGATATCGGTAGCCGCATGTATGCTAGCACCTGCCTGCACCAAAGCCCTACTTGCCCCACGATTGAGCTGGATCATACTCTCAATTGCGGCTTGTAGATCGTTTTCATCTACGAGATCACGTTTATGAGCCGTAGTAATCAGTCCGCTACCCAGTGGCTTGCCAAGGATCAACTGGTCTCCCGGCTTTGCCCCACCCTTTGTCAAAAGATGAGCGGGATGAGCCATGCCAGTTACTGCCAGTCCATATTTCGGCTCGCGGTCGATAACGGTATGCCCCCCAGCAATAGCGCCCCCAGCTTGTGCGACGATATCAGCTCCCCCCCGCAACACCTCGCTAAGTAGCGCTGAGTCCAGATGATCTGGCCATGCCACCAAGTTAATCGCCATGAGTACCTCTCCACCCATAGCATAGACATCGCTCAAGGCATTAGCGGCAGCTATGGCCCCAAAGGCATAGGCGTCATCGACGACGGGTGGAAAGAAGTCTGCTGTGCTGATAACCGCCTGCTGATCGTTGACGCGATAGACCGCCGCATCGTCCACAGCATGAAGCCCCACCAGCAGTTCTGGCGGGCCTGCGTGTTGAGTAAATGGACGCAGTACCTGCGCCAGGGCACCTGGACCCATTTTTGACGCTCAGCCTGCGCAACTGGCAAGCGATGTCAGGCGAATGCGTCTGCCTGCGTTCATGGAGCTTCCTCGATTACTAACTATCCATTCTTTGCGTCCCATTGTAGCGTGTTTTGGCTCTCATGGCAATGCTGGACGCATTGCAGCAGATATGGTACTCTAGAGCGGCGAGTTTGAGAAAGACAGGCAATCGCGGGTCATAGCATCCGAGGAAAGTCCGAACTCCACAGAGCAGAATGCTGGTTAACGGCCAGTGGGGGTAACCTCAAGGAAAGTGCCGCAGAAACATACCGCCTAGTAGAGTGTATTAAGAGCGAGCTGGGTAAGGGTGAAATGGTGGGGTAAGAGCCCACCAGCAGCCGGGTGATCGGCTGGCTGGGTAAACCCCATTCGGAGCAAGACCAAACAGAAGGAGTAGTACATGCGCGTTGCGCATGCACTCGCAAGTTGCTCGCTTGTCAACCTTCGGGTTGGTCGCAGGAGGTGTCAGGTAACTGGCATCCTAGATAGATGATTGCCACTAGCAGCAACGCGAGTCGCTGCTGGCACAGAATTCGGCTTATGGCTTTCTCATGCTCGCACCCAAGCTATTTCAGGGGGTTTCACGGCCAACGTGAACCCCCTTTTTTGTTCGGTTTTCTTCAGGTTTGTTCACAGATGTTCAGCCGTGTTGCTGTCAAATGTACTGTCATCTTAGGCACTCCCTGATGGCTTCGTTCCTGCCATGAGGGAGTACCTAAGACTCTCTTCACTGTATTTTTGCCCTACAGGTAGCGATTTTTTCAGGAAGAGTATTGTGTGCTACCTCTCTGTGGACATGCCCCAGAAAAATCTCTGACTGTAGGGCCGTAGTGAGGTTTGAGAGCAGACTTCGTTTCGGCAAAGGGACAAGGAGTTCTTCTCTGCAGAAGTGCCAGCTTGAGGGTTTCTTGACTGTTGCCGCTCTAAGCTGGTGGAGCATCTGTATGTTTCTCTCTACGAATGGAAACGGTCGCACTGCCAGCCAAGGGCATGCTGTTTCCCGTGGAAGCTGAGTAGTTTTCCGAGAGGCGTAGTGATGGAGGTGCTGAGCGTAGCCTCTCGGAACACTCCACAAGCGGCTGGAAGGCAAAAACGGCTAAATAAACTCTTCATTATTTCACAAAAATAAGCTCTTTTTTGGAGCCTCTCGGAAACTATTGCCTAAACTGGCTTCTCATGCTATACTATAAGTGCCGCAGGCTAAATGGCTGGGGCTGTCCGTGAGGAATTGAAACTACCAAAGGCCAACGGGAAACTTAGGAGACTAGGTAGGCTAAATGGCTGGGGCTGTCCGTGAGGAATTGAAACGGAACTATCAGCCGCATGACGCGACGAGGTTACAAGGCTAAATGGCTGGGGCTGTCCGTGAGGAATTGAAACAGATTTCCT
>JAFATZ010000440.1 GCA_019243675.1 Ktedonobacteraceae bacterium
CATCTATGTGATTGATGTGGCAGGCGGCGACAAAATTCCGCGCAAGGGTGGGCCAGGCATTACCCGCTCGGATTTGTTGGTGATTAATAAAATAGACCTGGCTCCCTATGTGGGAGCATCGCTAGAAGTGATGGAGCGGGACGCGCGTCTTCAACGAGGTGATCGACCTTTCGTCTTCACAAATCTCAAAGAGAACACTGGACTAGATGAGGTCGTTGTCTGGTTAGAGCGACACCTCAAAACGCCATTGAAGCAACGACGCGTTACCTAGTTCTCTCAAAACATCGGAGACGGTGGGATTTGGCAAGAAGAAAGGGAAAGCCCTGGATCTAGGGTGAATTCCTCTTGCAATTAGAACAAAAGTTTTATATAATAGAGCTATGTCAAAAAGAAGTATTTGATGGCAGAACTCGTGTAGCGTTGATCAGACAAAAAGGCTAGATTTGTAGGAGACATGCAGGTAAAAACGCACCTTGCAATGATACCGATTATGGTGCGCGACCAGGACGAAGCGCTCCACTTTTATACAGAGAAGCTTGACTTAGAAAAACGCACCGATATGACTTTGGGGCCTGGTATGCGCTGGCTCACCGTTGCACCCAAGGACCAGAAAAAGCCGGAGATTGCCCTAGCAAAGCCGGATGTGTTGTTACATGGCCAAGAGCGGGTGAATGAGTTGATGGAGTATGGCAGTAGAAATATCTCATTAGTATGGCACACAGATGATTGTCATAAGACCTATGAGACACTGCTTGCACGTGGTGTGAGATTTGTGAGTGCTCCTACAGAACAACTGCACGGCGTGGAAGCCATCTTCAAAGACCCAGATGGAAATACGTCAGTGCTGCTAGAGCCGCGTGAAGTGTGTCATGTGGCCCGAAAACACAGAGCAGGAACAGCAGCGTAGAGGATTCAGTGTACTGCTGCAGTTTACAGACTAGGTAGAATTAGGCTATACTAGACAAGGTATTTTTCTCTGCTTTTTTGTCTGGTTGTGTTTGGAGGAAATCGTCTGTGAAAGTTACGTGTAAACAGCAGGACTTGAATCGTGGCCTCTCTGTAGTCGCCCACGCTGTCTCAAACCGCAGTACGCTACCCATTCTCGCTAATGTATTGCTGGCAACCGACCAAGGGCGTCTGAGATTGTACGCGACAAATTTAGAGATAGGCATTAATTGTTGGGTAGATGCCGAGGTTCATGAAGAAGGATCAACGACCGTTCCGGCCAAGCGCATTACCGATTTCGTTGGCAGCTTGCCACAAGCCGACGTTGATCTCAGCGTTCCCACAGATTCGCACACCGTGAGCGTGAGGAGCTTGCGCAGTAGTGCGAATATTGAAGGCATGGATCCTGCGGAGTTCCCACTTAGCCCGACTACCGAGGGCAGTGAGGAACCTGTTACCCTCGACGCGACGCAGTTGAAAGAGATGATCGAACAGGTTGCGTTTGCCGCCGCCGATGATGACTCGCGCCCAGTGTTTACAGGTGTACTGGTGCAGGTCAATAACCAGAAGATCACATTTGCCGCCGCCGATGCCTTCCGCCTAGCGGTACGCGCCGCACCACTTGCAGACGATAGCACAATGCGCAACGACATTCTTATTCCTGCCCGCACACTGACCGAACTGGCGCGTATTCTGCCCTCAGAGGGTACCGTGCAGATGATTGTTACACCCAATCGTAGTCAGGTTCTCTTTCATAGCGAAAATATTGATTTGCTCTCACGCTTGATTGAGGGTACCTTCCCGAACTTCTACCAGATCATCCCGAAGGAACATAGTACGCGTGCCATTGTCGATACCAAAGAATTTGCCGCTGCCGTAAGATCGGTCACGCCGTTTGCACGGGATAGTTCAAACATTACGCGTGTCAAAATTGCCAACGCGGATGATACGGAGCAGGGAACGGTAACCATTGAGGCAACTGCTGAAGATGTTGGCAGCGGTGTGAGCACCATCAATGCCACTGTTGAAGGGCAAGAGCAGCAGATCATCTTCAATGTGAAGTATCTTTCAGATGTGTTGGCAGTTATCGACACACCCGAAGTTGCTGTTGAAGTGACTTCTGCAGCACGTCCAGGTGTGATTAAACCCTGGAAATCAGACGAAGCACCCATTGATTACACCTATGTTATCATGCCTATGAGCACGAATCGCTGATATGCAATTTGCATGCATCTCTCTCACCTCTCGCTAAGCGAGTTTCGCAACTATAAGCATTTGAATCTTTCGCTTGGGCCGGGTCTTTTTCTATTCTATGGAGACAACGCCCAGGGAAAGACTAATCTGCTCGAAGCTGTCAGTATGCTCGCTACGGCTACGTCTTTTCACGCTGGTAGCGATCGCGAAGTGGTGAACTGGGAGGCTCCTGAGCACGTCGCACGGCTAGAGGGAACCGTCAAGCGTCGAGAAGATACTGTGCAGATCGAGCTCGCCCTCTTTGATCCGCTCGTAGGGACAGGGCTAGCTCCCACTTCCCACCTTACTACCCCTGCAGCTTTTGAGCTACCAGCTAACACGCCACGCAAACGGATGAAAGTTAACGGCATTCCACGTAAGACGATGGACCTGATCGGACAGATGAAGGTGGTGCTGTTCTCGCCAACGGACCTGCATCTGGTGGATGGTGCGCCTGACGAACGACGGCGCTTTCTTGACCGTGCCCTCTGTCAGGTGCAACCACGCTACTGCCAAGCTCTTGTAAAATACCGCAAGGTTATTACTCAGCGTGCTGCTCTGCTCAAGCGCATTCGCGACTATCAGGAAGACCCTCGTCTGCAGGATTACCTGGACGAACAACTGACGATGCTTGCTAATCTGATCATGTACGAGCGTCAGCATATGGTAAGCATGCTCAATCAACAAGCCAACATCATGCAAGCAACGATTAGTGGGGGGCGTGAACACCTGCAAATTGTGTACCGCCCCTCGTTCGCAGTTGATGAAACAGGCAGTACCATTGAGGCAGAGCAGAATTACCGCGCTCAGTTGCATCAGGTGCGTAAGCGCGAGATTCAACAAGGAGTGTGCCTACTGGGGCCGCACCGCGACGAACTGGAGTTTCTGGTCAATGGCGCTAGTATGCTCACCTATGGTTCACGTGGCCAACAACGTACGGTTGCCCTCTCCGCTAAACTGG
>JAFATZ010000465.1 GCA_019243675.1 Ktedonobacteraceae bacterium
TGAGCCTGTGCAAATTCTGTGTCCTCATTGACAGCAAGGGTAAGGTACTCTATCGCCTGCTCATAGCGTCCCACACCTGTATAAGCGCGGCCTAGGGCGTAGTTAATTTGTGGGTCATGCTGTCGTAACTTGCGAGCTTTTGTGTACAGATCAATAGCCTGATCTCCCTTCCTCTGCTCCCAGAGCTGGTTGCCGAGCACGAGGTAGGAGATAGCCCTGTTTGTATTCTCACTTTCCTGTGCTAGCCTACTCTGTAAGGTTTCGATATCTTGCTTTTTTTTCTCTATCTCGTCTTCGATTTCACGCACTTTTTTCAGACTAGTGTTACCTTTCTCCTGTATATCCCGAAATCCCCTAATACCAATAAAACCGCCAGCCACACCAACAACCGCGAGAGCAGCAGTAAAGAAAACAACAATAATGTTAATTACGTTGATGACCGCTTGTATCTCATTCGCTTCACGATCAGCGTGCGCCGAAGCATCAGCCGCCTGGTTGAGAATAGCATTTACGTCGGGCGTTGGCGTGTTGGTCAGTGCAACTTTGTGGGTGCTGTGTGTCGACGCTAGCGAAGATGGTGACATGATCAATAGGCTGGATAGAAGTATAAGAAGCAATGCTATGGCTAATGTGAAGAGTCGTTTTTGCATTTCTCCCTCTCTATATCATACTTTCATGAAAACAAGATAAGACAAGTAGTGGGGAAAATAGAAGTCCTACGTTATTTTAACACAAGGACATTGATAGGAAGCCTTCCTGAGAAAGACACATATTGTCACGCCCCATCCAACCGCCGTATAATGAAGGCGAAACGCTATATTATATACTTGGGGGTTCACAATGAATGCTATCGTCGTTGGCGATTTCTTTGGGTTTGCGCTTGCAATACCTGTCTCACTCTTCCTCGCGTTCTGGATGAGTTCGGTAAAGAATACGTCGGCTGTTATCGGCGGCGCTTTGATAGGAGGCTTTCTCAGCTTCGTTGGCGTTTTCGTGTGGCTGGTGACGTTTCCTCTGCCAGGAGCGAATGGTGCTTCGATCTTCTTTGGCTCATTACTGCTTAGTTCAGCAGCCGCCCTGACATTAGCTGTACTTATCGACGTGCTAGTGGCTCGCAGTAGTAGCCGCGATTATCGTAGGCAGCAGGTGGAGCACGAAAGCGGGGTGTGAGTGCGTAGTGTTCTATCTACTGCATGGCGAAGATGAGTTTAGCAGCCGCGAACGGTTGAAGAAGCTGCGGGAACAGGGCAAGTTCGAGTACAACTGCGATACGTATGATGGTGCTGAAGTTGCCCTCAACACCATTATCATGACCTGCGATACTCTGCCGTTTCTCAGTGAGCAGCGGCTCGTTGTGATTGATGGCCTGCCCAAGCGCAAGCGTGGCGAAGTGACGAGCGAGGCGATCCCATCGAGTAGCGAGGCTGTAGGGACCAAGGTGAAGCGAGGTAAGAAAGGTGGCAAGAATGCAGCCCTGACGCGTGCTGGCTTTGAGAAGGCGCTGGCCGAGCACGTTGCGCTTATGCCGGAGACGACGGTTCTGGTGCTGTTGATCAATGAGGCGCTGGAGGCCACAAATCCATTGCTCAAGGCGGCAGAGAAGTATGGCAAGATTATGCGCTCTACTCTGCCCAAAGGGGCCGCGTTAGAGACCTGGATTACCAAGCGCGCTAGTAGTGTCGGTGTGCAAATTATGCCCGATGCCGTGAAGCTGCTGGCAAACTTTATCGGCGGCCATTTACGTTTGCTAGCCAACGAAATCGACAAGCTTGCCACCTATGTAGGTCCCGGTGGCACTATTACTAGTGATGTGCTGCGGCTACTTTCGGTGCAAGTGCAGGAGGCGCGCATTTTTGATTTGACCGATGCGTTGGCACAGCGCAACCGCCAACGCGCATTGAACGTCCTGCACGACCTACTGGCAGACGGCGAACCGCCGATCAAGCTAGTAAGTACTATCACCTCGCAGGTACGCTCTCTACTCATGGTCAAAGACTTAGCGCAGAGGGGCATGCGTGCCCAGCAGATTGCCTCCACCGTTGGCATCTCTCCCTTTATTGTGGACAAGGCTCTGCGCCAGGTGGGGAATTTCAGCATGACCCAATTGGAGGCAACCTATCGAACATTGCTAGCAACCGATGCTGCACTCAAGCGCAGTCGTCTAACACCGGAGATGGCATTGGACTTGCTGGTCGTCAACTTCGGCAGTTCAGGGGGAATATAGCATATGTCACTCAGTCTCATAGACATTCTCTTTCTGATAACAATAGCTCTGCTCGCCTTTAACGGTTTACGTAATGGAGCCATCTTCAGCCTTGTCAATCTCATAAGTATCCCCGCGGGTTTTATTGTTGCCACCATCTACGGACCGCGCTTTACAGCGTTTCTAGCTGCTAGTGGATTTGCTGCAACGCCATTGATATCCTATATTGTGCTCTTCTTTGGCACTGTGCTCGTGCTACATACAATTGCTACGGCGATTCGTGGCGTAGTGGGGGCGATACCGTTGCTTGGTCCCCTGGACTTGTTGGCAGGTGGAGCAATTGGCTTTGTTGAAGCCTGGCTGCTGTGGTTGTTTTTGCTGATTGTGTTAGGAAGCTTTCTGCATAGCTTACAATCAACGGTTGATCTGCAAACGCATATTGTGCCAGGGCTACATATCCAGTTTGCTCAACTACAGAGTTGGCATGACTTCTACAATAATGCGATAACGCACAGCCTCTTTGCGCAGGTGAATAGTGTGTTTGTCAAGGCTTTGCCAGATCTGCCGAGACCTCCCAGTTAAGATTGCATAGATAAGATAACCGGAGGAAAACTATGACAAAACCATATATCGATATCGGTGTAAACCGCAGTATCGAACGCGCCTATCTCGTCGCGGTCGATACTGACAACGAAAAAAATATGTGGAGCGTCGAAGACTCAATACGCGAGCTAGACGCGCTTGCCCATACAGCAGGGGCAGAAGTCGTTGGTACCATGATACAACGATTACCTCACCCAAATGTAGAGACGTATATAGGTAAAGGGCGTGCGCAGGAGTTAAGCGGCCTGGAAAAAGAGCTAGAGGTCGATCTGATCATCTTTGACGATGAGCTTACACCAGGGCAACAGCGTAATCTGGAGAAGATGCTTGATGCACGTATCATTGACCGTACAGCGCTCATTCTTGACATTTTTGCACAGCATGCGCATACACGCGAAGGTCGGCTGCAAGTCGAACTGGCACAATTAGAATATCGCTTGCCACGTCTAACTGGTCGTGGCATCGCCCTCTCGCAACAGGCTGGTGGTTCACGAGGAGGAGTGGGTGTAGGTGGTGCGATCGGCGTGCGCGGTCCAGGTGAGACAAAGTTGGAGATCGACCGCCGCCGCATACGCAATCGCATCTCAGAGTTGAAAGAAGGGATAGAAGATGTGCGCAAACAGCGGCTTGTACATCGGCTACAACGCACCTCTCAGGCTATTCCCATCGTCGCGGTAGTTGGCTATACCAACGCTGGCAAATCTACGCTTTTCAACGCGCTCACTGAAGCTGGCGTGCTGGCGGAGGACAAGTTGTTTGCCACCCTCGATCCGGTCACTCGCCACATCACGCTCCCTGGCAACCAGGAAGTGCTTGTGACAGACACCGTAGGTTTCATTCAAAAACTGCCCACGAAGTTGATAGCAGCTTTCCGTGCCACCTTGGAGGAAGTAGTGGATGCCGACCTTCTGCTAGAGGTTGTGGATATAAGCCACGAGAACGCCATTGAGCAGAGCGAAACCGTCAACGATATCCTCAAAGAATTGCAGGCGGGCGATAAACTGCGTGTCACTGCTCTGAATAAAATTGATCTGCTCGACGACCCTACTGAGGTAGATACCAGCCTCTATCCAAATGCCGTTCCCGTCTCGGCTCTAAAAAGAACAGGACTAGATGCCTTACGCGAGAAAATCGCCCATGTACTGGCGGAGAATATGGAGTGCATACAGGTGCTAATTCCTTTTAGCAAAGGTGAATTGGCTGAGCTTTTCCATCGTCGTGGGCATGTAGAGCGGGAAGAGCATCAGCCGGAGGGAACGTTCATAGTGGGTCGTATTCCTCGTTCGCTTCGTGGGTACTATAGCTCATATATACAATAGAAAGCATTCGGTAGGGGCCCAATTTATTGTGCCCATTGCGGCCAATCCAGGGCACAATGAATTGAGTCCCTACCGATTTGACATCATGCTGTTGCTAGTGGTGGTACCAGAATTGATCCCACGCTTGCCAGAACGTATCTGCTGTAGAGGAAACCATGCGCGGTCCCTCAATGCGCACACCAGTGCGACCCATAAAGTCGTGTACGCGATCAGGCGTTGCTAGCTCCACCTTGAAGGTGACAGGTGCTCTGGCCTTGTAGGGTTTGGGCCAGTTACGCATACTCAACGCCTGAGCGACGCGCATTTCGATGAGAGCGCAGGCGTCCTTGGGTGCCATGCTGCGCGCTGAAAAGCGTCCTAGCCCAATCTTCACAGGTGCTGTAACCACCTCTGCACCCAGCAGTGTGCGTACCTCCTGGCAGGTTACGTCGTCGCCCGAAACGAAGATGGCAGGTACATCCCAGCAACCAGCAACGGCGGCAAGAATGCCGCTCTCGCCAACGAGCGTGTCGTTAATCCACGCATTGTGCCAGGATTCCGATGATACCGTATGGCAGAGAACACCATTAGGCGTTCCGGCCATAGCGTGAGCGCCTACGAAGAGGATAGCATCGCATCCTTGCTCAAAAGGGGTAATGTAGCGTGCCCAGGGATACCCAAAAACATACTCCGCTCCCAGCTCTAGGCGTTCTGGCAGAAAGCTCTTGAAAGTATAACCTCCACCTGCACCATGACAATCAACAACGATAACCTCGTGTGCTCCGGCTGCACGAGCGCCGCGCACGGCTGCATTCATTTCGTCTGTATAAAGCTTACGAGATTCTTGATAGAAAGCCGTGCCACTGTTGACCTGCTCCCAGGTCTCGATACAAGAGATACCTTCCATGTCACATAAAATTATAACACGCATAGCAGGCTCACTTTTGAGATAACTACTATTTAGACAATGCACGTTTTTGCTTCACTTTTGTTTGAAGCCTTCTATCTTTAATAACGGGTGGATCATACTCTCTATACATTTTCTGACCGAGTTTCCACCCAAAATACCCAAGGATGCTTGCTGCTACCACAGCCATAACGACTATAACCACGCGCACAGTGATGCTAAGGTTGCTACCCAATGCACTTGCTAGCGGGTCGGCGTAAAGACGGCTCAAGACAACAATTGCAAGACTGAGCACTATGCCCATAGTGACGCCCAGGCAGCAACCGAGTGGACCACCGTTAGCTTGTGGCACCTGTGTAGATGACACAGCTTCAGGCGTAGTGCTCGCTTCTGATGGTTGCGTAGTATCTGGCTCTTGATTTGTACTGGAATCATTGGACTGGGTAGGGGACATAATCTATTTCTCTCTAGAGTGTATTGCTGCGAATCTATCACAGCATCAAGATATATACTTAAAATGTTCCAAACTGGCGATCTCCCGCGTCACCCAGACCAGGGACGATGTAGCCTACGTCGTTTAGGCTGTCATCGAGTCCTGCAAGAAAAATGTCGATGTCCGGGTGAGTTTGTGCCAGCCTAAGCAGGCCATAGGGAGCTGCAATAATGCCAACATATGAGAGGCGAGCAATGCCACGTTTCTTAAGGATAGTGATAGCGTCGATAGCTGAGCCACCTGTCGCCAGCATGGGATCAACAGCATAGCATACTTGGAGATCAACGCGGTGCGGTAGTTGATTATAGTACTCCATCGCCTGCAGGGTGTACTCGTCGCGGCGCAGGCCAAGGTGCCAGATTTGCACATCAGGAATGACTTCGCGAAAGCCTTCTGCAAGGCCAAGCCCTGCACGCAGAATAGGCGTCACACCAATGCCTCCTGCTAGGCGGTAACCTTGAGCGGGTGCTAATGGTGTCTCGATAGAGTGGCTATCAAGCGCCAGCGAAGCTGTAGCTTCGTAAGCTAGCAGAGCACCGATCTCCTTTACCAAGCGGTAAAACTCTGGCGGTCGTGTATTTTTATCACGAAGGGCTGTCATCTTATGTGCCATGACGGGATGGCTAGAGATGTGTAGGCGAGGAAGGTGTAATACATCATCTCGCGTTGGTTGCGCAACACCCTGCATTGGCTTGCAAGGCTGATTACTCCTCGTTTCTATTGAGATAAGCCTCCTGTCTCTTATTATGGGGTTTTCGTCTTATAGAGATTGTAGCATATTCCTGTTTTGGACGTGATATGTTAAAATGTCTCTCTAGGCATTGGTAGAGGTCTGTAATATCAAACTGCATCTGCCAATATGCCACTTACAGTAAAGAGAAGATGTATGTCACCACACACTGTAGATATGCCTCAGCTCAATTCATCCACATCTGTCTATGTGCTGGGTGTGCGCGTAGACCGTCTCTCGCAACGACAGGCACTTGACAGAATAGATGCGATAATCACTCAGCGTCGCTCCTGTGGTAATCAACTGCCCTGCCAGCAGGTTGTTACCGTCAACCCAGAATTTTTAATGGCCGCGCAGCGTAACACGCAATTTCGTTGTGCCATTAACGCTGCCGCACTCGTTGTAGCAGATGGTATGGGCATTGTGTGGGCAGCATGGTATTTGCGGCAGCCAGTACCGGAGCGTGTTACCGGAACCGATACGCTGGCCGAACTGGCACAACTCTGTGCTACGAAAGGCTATCGCCTCTACTTGCTAGGTGCAGCCCCTGGTGTAGCAGAACTGGCAGCGCAACGCTTACAGCAGCTTGCCCCTCGTCTACAGATCGCAGGCACATACGCTGGTTCGCCTGCATTAGCAGAAGAGGAGGCCATCATAGAGCGGCTTCGTGCTGCCCAAGCCGATATAGTATGCGTAGCCTATGGCGCTCCTGCGCAGGATGTATGGATCTATCGTAACCTCACCCGCCTGCCAGTTGCTATTGCAATGGGCGTAGGAGGTGCCTTTGACTTTCTCTCTGGTCGTCAACGCCGCGCACCACGTGCTATGCAGCGCATTGGGCTAGAATGGCTTTACAGACTCTACCGTGAACCGTGGCGCTGGCGACGTATGCTGGTGCTTCCTCTGTGTGCTGTACTGGTTTTACTAAAAGGTCATAAGGGGCTAGAATGCTAGAAACCTCTCATTGCAGGAATACGCCCTTACGTTTAAACAGTATCATCGCCGCTTTTCAGGGCAAGCGGGTGCTAGTCATAGGCGATATGGTGGCAGACGAATACCTCATTGGTTGTCCTACGCGTATCGCTCGCGAGGCTCCGGTGCTCATTCTCGAACTGAATGAGGAGCGTATCATTCCGGGAGGTGCCTGCAATGTGGGGGTCAATGCCTGTACGTTAGGTGCCGAGGTGTTCCTGACTGGCGTCGTAGGGGATGACCTGGCAGGGCAGCGCTTACGCCGCGCTATTACGGAATTGAACATGCATCAGGAGGGTCTGTTTACCGATAAGAAACGTCCTACCTCCACAAAAACGCGTATTCTCGCAGGCAGTACACAAATCGTGCAACAACATGTCGTGCGCATTGATCGTGTAGATACCTCCGAAGTGGCAGAGCCATGTAAGAGGCAGATCATCGACTATATCGAGTATATGCTCCCTTCTATTGATGCTGTAGTCCTTGCCGACTACGAGAATGGCGTTATCAGTCCTGCGATCATTGAAGCTTGTATTCCCGCTGCACGGGCGGCAAACAAAATTATCGTAGTAGACTCACACGGCTCGCTCTTGCGTTTTCAGGGCGTGACTGCGCTTACACCCAATCAGCCAGAGGCGGAGCTTACCCTGGGCACGACGATTACTTCCGAGGCAGATTTAGAAGAGGCCGGGCAACGTTTGCTGAAGGAGAGCAACGCTCGTGGCGTGTTGATTACGCGTGGTAGCGAGGGTATGAGCCTGTTTGAGAAGGATAAAGCACCGTTACATCTTCCCATTTATCGTCTGCCTTATGCCAGTGAGATTGTTGATACAAATGGAGCAGGCGATACTGTCGCCGCTACCTTTACGCTAGCGCTTACTGTTGGTGCGAGTATGGCTGAAGGAGCGTGCTTGGCCAATACTGCTGCCGCTCTTGTCGTGCGCCAGTTGGGTTGTGCCAGCACCACACCAGCAGAATTAATGAGTATTCTCCTATGAATAATTTACTATCCGATACACGGCAAAAAATTCTACAGCGCTCCGAGCTTGTCGCTCTTGTGCGACAGCGACAACAAGCGGGAGAGCGTGCCGTCTGTACCAACGGCTGCTTTGACTTGTTACATGTGGGACATATACGCTACCTGCAGGAAGCACGCAACCTAGGAGATTTTCTAGTGCTGTGCCTGAACAGCGATGAGAGCGTGCGCAGATTGAAAGGACCGGGCAGACCTCTGGTAGCGGAGATGGAGCGTGCCGAAATTTTGGCTGCGCTAAGCTGTATTGATTATGTAACTATCTTCGGCGAAGCGACCGCTGGCCCTTTAATGAGCCTGTTGCGGCCAGCAATCTACGTAAAGGGAGGTGACTACGCTGGGCCACAACACGATCTGCCTGACGTAGAGCGTCTGCCGGAGGCCAGCATTGTTCAGGAATACGGAGGCATTGTACGCCTCATCGCCTATGTCCCGCAACACTCAACGACGGAGCTAATCGCAGCAATTAAAAGGTTGCCCTCATGACATCTCAATTGCAGCCAACATCTCTACCTCCGACAGAAGTTGTCCAGGCGCAACCCAGCGAGCGGCGTCAAATTGTCAAATCCGCTACCCTGGTCATGCTTGGCAACCTAGGGAGCAGCGTATTGGGCATGGTGCGCCAGATTGTCGTCACTGCGCTTGGTCGACAGGTGGCGAGTGCGTTTTTCTCAGCCCTGTTGCCCGCGCAGACCTTTAACGACTTTCTGGTGAATGGTTCTGTCAATGGTGCCCTGATACCTACCTTCAATGATTATGCGGCCCCTGAAAAGCGCGATGAGCTGCGTCGCCTGGTCTTTACGATTGTCAATCTTGTTGCACTTGTTATGCTCGTAGCTGCCATCTTGTTCGCCATATTTTCACCGCAGTTTATCGCCTTCATTGTCAATGGCTATCAACAATCAGACCAGCAGCTCACGCTCAACTTTGCACGCATGATATTCTTCTCACTTATCGCGCTAGGTCCGTTCGCTGTGTTGCTAGCGGCGCTCTACGCTTTGAAGGAGTTTGGCTGGCCTGCCTTTGCTACTGCTGCATATCACGTGGGTATTATCATTGGTGCTGTCATAGGCAGCCTCCTCGGGGCGCGTTATTTCGGGCACTATGGCTTGGCTATCGGCGTTTTAGTGGGCGCACTTGGTGAGATTGCCCTACTCATTCCTGGCTTGCATAATCAGCGCTTCGGCTACATGTTTGTCCTTGATCTTACACATCCAGCGCTGCGGCACATTCTCAAGTTGTACGCGCCCGTTGCCTTCAGCTTTCTTGTCAGTATGGCTCTGGTCTTTCTAGACCAGCGACTAGCCGCTGGAGCACCCTGTGCCATGTATGTCCAGGGAGTACGTGACTGCGGTGAGGCAAACTTCGCTGCCATGCGCGCCGCCACGACACTCGTGCAGTTCCCCATCGGCTTGGTCGCCGCCGCCCTCTCCATCGCTGTCTTGCCTACCCTCTCGCAGTACGCCAGAGAGGGCAATGATGAACGCTTCAAAGAGACGCTGCTGCTTGGTTTTCGGCTCGGCCTGCTCTTGATGATTCCCGCCGCTGCCGGATTGATTGTGCTGCGCTTGCCCATTGTAAGTCTGATCTTCAGGCATCACAACTACACAGCGCAGGATGTTACGCTGACCGCGCTTGCGCTACAAAACTACGCGTATCAGCTCCCCTTCGTCGTCATGGATCAACTTTTGATAGCGGCATTCTATGCTCGCAAGAATACCATTATCCCAGTCGTCGTAGGTGTCATATGCATCACTGGCTATCTCGCCGTAGCGCTTCCCTTCTGGCATACGCTAGGTACCCCTGCCCTGGCCTTCGCTAATACCGTTCAGAACTCCTTACATGCCATTATTCTACTCGTACTGCTCAGGGTAGCGATAGGTTCAATGAGCGTACGCAAGACCGTTCCCACTCTGCTCAAGATTACGGTAGCGACGGTTGCAATGGTTGCTGTGGCCTGGCTGCTCCAGCTTGTGCTGGGGCACATCACCTTGTTCTCCCTAGATAAGTTAATTGGACAGTTTTTGACGGTTACTGTTGCTGGTGGCTTGGCTGCGCTGGTGTATGTGGGGCTAGTATTACTGTTGAAGGTGGAGGAGGTGGGGTTGTTGAAGAGGGCTGTGTTGGCGAAACTGGGAAGAAGATAACTGCTTCAGAATGTCCAAATTCGTTCAATGCCGAGGCTGTAAAGTTCATAATAGCCCACCTGTAGCACCTTGCTTGCATATCCTTCAGGAATGGAACGAGTATTTTAACATAAAAATCTATCTTTTCTAAGCTAAATATGTTACTCTAAATACAGTAGCCCCATCATTCGCCTGCAACAAACGTGTATAGTAGTGGTGGCCCTTGCGGTCACCATCCGCCCTTGTCGGTCACTCTGGTGGCTTTGCGGTCGTCCTAGCTGAGAGAAGGAGAACACAGCATGACCCGAACAATCCTAGATAAGGAACTGAGCGAACTCAATGCCCAACTCACGCGCCTGGGGTCTACCGGGTGTGAAGCGCTGAAAAAAGCGCTCGAAGCGTTCGAGACGGGCGACTTAGCGAAATGTGGCATGGTGATTGAGATGGACCCCTTGATCGATAGTATGCGTACAGCAGTTGAAGAGCACGCTATTCGTTTGCTAACAATGCAGCAACCGCTTGGTGGGCGTGACCTGCGCCTTCTTACCTGTATGCTCTCAATAGCAAGTGAACTTGAGCGTATCGGTGATAATGCTACTGCCGTTGCTCAGATTATGCTACGCATGACACCGCTACGTGGGACTTCAATGCCGCATGTGCAAATAGAAAGTGTGCCTCACATTGAAGGCCAGGAGACTATACAGATAACCGAGGCTGCCATTATAAATAGTATGCTTGAGTTAGGCAGAGAGGCGCTGCGTGTATTTGAAGGGACAGTGAAGGCACTTACAGAATACAATGCCAGCGCAGCACGCTACATTTGCGAAGAGGACGATGTGGTGGACGTACGTTACCACCTTGTGCGTCATGATCTGATGGCCATGATGTCGGGTGCCCGTGCTATTCCCGCTCTCAAAAATGACTCTCTCATTCTGCAGCGTGCGACCTATCTGCTTTGGATTGCTCACAAGCTTGAGCGTGTGGCAGATCACTGCACAAATATTTGTGAGCGCATTGTCTTTATCGTCGAAGGCGAAAATATGGTACGGGCCTAACAAGAGCAATCTTCGTAGGGGCTATAGGCTCCCGCAAAGATTACTCTCGCAGGATAAATAGAATGAGTAGCTTGTTTCACCGACCTAGCTTTTGGCGGCTTTGAAAGGCACGTCTGAAGTAAGTGAAGGCTTCATGCTCCTTACCATGCTTCTCAAGTAACTGGGCGTAGCGGGCGGATTGTTCAGCCATTTCCTCCGCGTTGCCCAGACGCTCCAGCATGGCTAATCCGTCTACAAAGTGCCTATCACCCTGGTCGTATTGGTGCTGTGTGTACTCAATATGGCCTTGTGCAATCAGCACTGACGCTCCTATAAGTGTATCTCCCAGGGGCGAAGTGAGGTTCCTAGCTTGCCTTGCGTACTCTATTGCGTCCTCAAGTGTGCCATAGACGAGGTTCCACTCAGCATAATGTATAAGCACACTGGCCCACGCCAGTGCATCGTTCTGAATACATTGCTGTTTAAGGGCAGCATCAAGATAGCTATGAGCTTTTTCCTTATCACTTATGAGCATAATACGACCTAGGTAATAATGAAATTCGCTTCTGAGCCGCTTGATTACTTTTTGATCTGAGAGAAAAATACTCTTCTGTATATAGATTTTTGTGAGTGTATACTGCCCTTCATTAAGGTAACGCTGGGAGAGGTCTAAGTAAATAGCCTGCAGCGCTTGTGCTTCTTTGCAGCGCGAGCAGAGTGAGGTTGCCTGTTGAAACATTTCGAGAGCCAGTTTGAAATGTTCAAGCTGCATATGATGCTGCCCCAAGTGAGAATAGACTTGTGCCTCAAAGAGAGGATCACCCAGGTTAATCTCCGCTAGCAAGTTGAGGCAGCGCTGGTGAGCGAGTATCGCCTGTGAATAGTTATGCATAGCTGCATAGGCCATACCCAGTACGTTGAGAATGCGTGAATAATAGTAGTATTCGTTTGCGTCTTTAGCAAGCTCTACTGCTTCGAGGAGCATAGACTCACTCTCGTGTAGACGGCCACTGTGTAAATAGGCTGTACCGAGCAGATAACGATACTGAAGCTGCTGTGGACGTTTTAGCCGCTTCACAGATATTTTGCCTAGTTGAGCAATAGCCTGCTCCATCTCCTCTTGGTTGATGAGCAGATGGATTTCTAAAAGCTGTAAATCTACCTCATCGTCATGCTCAAATGGGCTGATGGAGACATGTTGTCCATCTTCTGGTTGTGAGCGGTTCGGCAACAGTTGGGTCGAAGAGAGACCGAGCCGTGCTGCCAAAATTTCTAACGCACGTAGTGATGGGTGAATTTGACCACGTTCGATGGCAGAAATATAGCTTACTGAGAAATCAGGAGCGGCAAGTTGGCTTTGAGTGTAATTGTGTGCAGTTCTAGCAGCCCTCAGTTTCTCCCCCACAGATTTTCCGATTTTGCTAGATAATTGTTCAGGCAACGTTATAGCCTCCAGCATACATGGTTGTCGCGAAGACATGTCAATAAATACGCAAAATAAAGATCGAACATATTGTATAAGAAACTATTGTTTTGTGTCAATATGCTAGTAAACATATATGAGAAAATACGTATACAGTTTTGTGAAGTATATTAAATGTAGTTTTTTTGTAATATTAACACCATGACGGTTTTTGGATGATATGCTATAATGGCTCTGCAGAAAATACTCTAATCGGTCGAGAAGATTCTTTATTACTCAGGGAGACAACTGTATGTTTCGTTTCTTGACAGCAGGCGAATCGCATGGCCCCTGCTTAACAATGGTAATTGAGGGGTTGCCAGCCGGGATGCCAGTTGATAAGGCCATTATCGACGCTGATCTACGGCGTAGGCAAGGAGGATATGGGCGCGGCGGTCGTATGAAGATTGAGAAAGATGCCGTACGCTTTCTTTCAGGAATACGGCATGGAAAAACGCTTGGCTCGCCCATTACTATGCAGATAGAGAATCTCGACTGGGTCAATTGGCAAGAACGTATGAGTGCTGAGCCTGTTGATGCATCTATAGAGGCAGTAACACGGGTACGCCCTGGTCATGCTGACTTTAGCGGTGCAATGAAGTATGGACATAGTGATGTACGCAATGTGATTGAGCGCTCTAGCTCGCGTGAGACTGCCTCACGTGTGGCAGTTGGAGCACTGTGTCGTCAGTTGCTGGCACAATTCGGTATTACGGTTCACAGTCATGTGCTTTCTATTGTCGATGTCGGGTACGAGGAACAGCGTGCTATGACGTGCGATGCCTATCCAGCGGAGATGTGGGATACTGTAGAGGCTTCGCCTATGCGCTGTGCGGATGCCGAGTTGAGCGAGAGAATGATTGCGCGCATTGTGGAGGCAAAGCATGCTGGCGATACCTGCGGTGGCGTCTTTGAGGTAGTAGCCTGCGGCGTCCCTATCGGCCTAGGTAGTTTTAGCCAATGGGATCGCCGCTTGAGTACACGGCTTGCTATGGCTATGATGAGTATTCCTTCGGCGAAAGCGATGGAGATTGGGGCAGGCTTTACAGCCTCACGTACAACGGGTTCACAAGTACATGACGTGTTGCGACACGACGCCGATGGGCATTGGTTTCATCTCACTAATAACGCTGGTGGCATTGAAGGTGGCATTACAAACGGTGAGCCTATTGTGGTACGTGTAGGCATGAAACCAATTCCAACCCTAGCTCATCCCTTGCCATCTGTCGATTTAGCCAGCGGTGAGAATGTCGATCAGAGCCGCTATGAACGCAGCGATGTATGTGTGGTGCCCGCGGCAGGAGTCGTAGGTGAGGCAATGCTGGCGATAGTACTGACCGAGGCTATGCTCGAAAAGTTTGGCGGCGATAGCCTTGAGGAGATGATGAGACATAGAGGACACGAGTGAATACTATTAATACAAGTATACGCAAACTAGCAACGCTTTTTATTGCTCTGTTCATTGCGTTGAGTGCTGGACTCGTCTATTGGCAGGTAGTAGTGGCACAGCAGGTGACAGCAAACGTGCATAATAGCCGTCCTTGCCTTGCGAGCAACGCCCCCATACGTGGCCGCATCTTTGATCGCAATGGTGTCTTGCTGGCGGATAACATCCCGACACAGGGTGGGTGTGGTTACCTGCGTCGCTACTATGATCCATCGTTGGCAGGCGTAATCGGCTACTATATTAGTCCCCTCTATACCTCTACTGGCATAGAACACTCCTACGATGCCTACCTCAGTGGTCATTTAGGCAAAACTGCTCTAGACAATACCATTAATCAGACGCTGCACCGTCCCGCTGTCGGTGATGATATCTACCTCACTATAGATGAGCGCATTCAGCGTATCGTGGATCACTATTTTGATGAGCCTATCAATATCGACAATAACACCAAATATCCTTCAGATCGTGGTGCAGTCGTTGTAACCGATCCGCACAGCGGTGAGATTCTTGCTATGCTCAGCCGCCCGAGCTTTGATCCAAATAGGCTCGTTAGTACTGTCTCTAAAGGCGATTTATCCTACTATAAACAACTGGTGGCAGACCCCGAGCAGCCTCTACTGGAGCGACCACTACAGGGAAGGTATGTTCCCGGCTCCACTTATAAGACGATGACGCTGATAGCCGGACTCGACTCGGGCAAGGCGACGCTCAATCAGTCGTTTGACCGCCAGCATGCACTGGGGCCCGTTTTCTTGAGTGGTCAGGCATTTGGTCCTGTCGGTAATAACATACAAGGCTACACACGCTTCTTTCCAGTGACTGCTGAGTATGGCTATGCTCACTCGGATAACATTATCTTTGCACAGATAGGTGTCCAGACTGGAGCAGCTACTTGGCTTGACTACAACCGTCGCTTTTATGTCGGTCAGTCTATTCCCTTTGATCTGCCAGTGCAGCCTAGTTCCGTCTTGCCTAATGGGCAGTCTTCACTGGCTGACAACCAACTTGGAGCTGATGCATTTGGACAGGGAACCGACTTTGTGACTCCCATGCAGATGTCACTCATCGACGATGCCGTCGCCAACAACGGGCAACTGATGCAACCAATGTTAGTGGCTAAGATTGTAGACAGCAGCCAGTCGCCGATACAGACAAATAGCTCTCAGCCACTTGGGTCAGCGCAAATGTCAGCCGAGACGGCAACCGAGGTGCGACAAAGCATGTACGGGGTAGTGCGCTGCGGCTCTGGCTCAGTTCCAGAAGTGAAATTTATTACCTCACCCTGGGGTATCATTGGCAAAACAGGAACAGCAGAGTTAGGAAATGGGAAACCGCCCCACTCGTGGTTGATTACGCAAGCACCCTATTCAATAACAAATCCTTCACAGCTTCCTGCCTTGACGATTGTAGCGATGAAGGAGAATGGGGGAGAGGGTGGTTCTGTGGTAGGTCCGATGATAGCTGACATGTACAATGACATTTTTACTACTGTCATGAAAATCCCAGCACCCACACCACCTGATCCAAATTATTGCCTTGTCACAAAATTGACACAATGATATGCAATAAAAGAGGCATCGTTGCTCGTCTTGCAGCTACTTGTCTGGAAGCGCTGGCGTTTCGGGAAGGTTCTGTGAACCCTCCACATGAGGCTCCTGCTCATTTTGCTGGAGTGTTTGCCAGCAGGCATCGCAGTAACCAGCCGCTACCATGTCTAACATGAGTCCGTGAAAATGGTATTGCTCCTGAAGTTGCTCATGCAGATTGCCCAATAATGTATCATCAAGGTGAGTTATCATGTGACACCTGCGACAGACAAGGTGATGATGAGCATGACCATCTGCGGACTCGTAGCGGGGTGATTCTCCGACCAGATGGCTCTCTCGTACAAGTCCTAATTCGCGCAGTAGTTCCAGGGTGCGATAGACTGTAGAGAGGCTCACGTACGGGTTGCGCCGCTGGACGCGTTCGGTGATCTGTTCTACGCTTAAATGCTCTTTTGTCTCCTGAATAACACTCAAAATCATATGACGTTGTGGTGTCAAGCGGTATCCACGCCTGCGAAGCAACTCATTGCTTGAGTTCATATAGTGATGCATATGCCAGTCCTTAGTTATAGTTACATACACTGCCGATATGGTAGCACTATACAGAGAGGGCGTCAATGTAGTAAATTTGTTGGGATAGGTGTAAATTGCGCACGCAACAACAAATCTGCTGTGCCTAAATAGGGGGATACAGTCTTATGAATCGATCCGACTTTTGGCGCTCGTCGCTTGACCCTGAACGTGTGATGCAGGTTGGCGTCACACACTGGCACGAACAGCAACAGCAGCAGCGTGAGGATTACTTGACGGTGGAAGAGCCTTTAGAACTGCGTATCGAACGCCAAAGTCTCGCTGTAATTATGCGTACACCTGGACATGACCACGAGCTAGCGATGGGCTTTCTACTGACCGAGGGCGTCATTCAGTCTGCTAGCGATGTGCTAGTGCTAGAAGACGCGCTTGACGAGGATGGTCTACCGTTGGCGAATGTGGTCGATATAACGTTACGTAGTGAGCGACAAGTTGCCTCACTACAATCTCAGCCAACGGCATTTGAACGCCACTTCGTTGTCTCAGCAAGCTGTGGCCTCTGTGGCAAGAACAGTATTGCGGACCTGCTGCGCTCAACACCTCCTTTGGCATCTACTGCGTTGCAGGTGCCGATAGCAACATTTTATACACTGGCAAACCAATTACGCGCAGGACAAGCAGTCTTTGAGCACACAGGAGGTCTGCATGCTGCTTCGCTATTCAACTCCAACGGTGAACTAGTCCTTCTACGTGAGGATGTGGGACGCCACAACGCCGTTGATAAACTGATAGGACATGGCTTATTGCGCAACAATTTTCCATACAGTGAGCATATTTTACTGGTAAGCGGGCGTACATCATTCGAGATTGTGCAAAAAGCACTACTAGCACGTATCCCCTTTGTAGCTGCAGTTTCTGCTCCCTCTAGCCTTGCTGTCGAACTGGCCCATAATGGCGGCATTACTCTAATAGGCTTCTTGCGTGGCCATTCCATGAATGTATATACACACCAGGAGCGAATAATAGATGTAGGGATTAGTGATGCATAATGATACAATTGCTGCTATTGCAACACCACTGGGCATGAGTGGCATCGGTGTAATTCGTGTAAGCGGAGCCGATGCATTTGCCTTGGTGTTACCACTACTGCGGCGGCCAAAAGGGCAAACAGAATTGCCTCTATCACACCTGCTCACCTATGGACAAATCGTGGATACAACGAGTCAGGAAGTGCTTGACGAGGTACTGGTGGCTTTTATGTGTGCTCCGCACACATACACACGCGAAGACGTGGTAGAAATACAGGGGCATGGCGGGCCGTTGATTTTACGCCGCATTCTACAAACTGTCCTGGCACAGGGTGCGCGCATGGCCAATCCCGGCGAGTTTACGCTACGCGCATTTCTCAATGGCCGACTCGATCTCACGCAAGCTGAGGCGGTAATGGACCTGATTGGAGCACAAACGGAGGCTGGGCAACGTCTGGCACTGCAGCAGTTGCGCGGTTACCTCTCGCAGCAGATACAGCGCGCACGTTGCACAGTACTTAAGGTCATAGTACGTATTGAAGCAAGTATAGATTTTCCTGAAGAGGACGTACCTACACCTCATGAGCAGGAGTTACTTCCTCTGCTTTATGAAGCACAGCAACAGCTACAGACGCTACTTGCAGGCTATAGACAAGGAAAACTCTACAGGCAAGGGTTACGTACTGCTATCATTGGTCGGCCAAATGTCGGGAAATCAAGCTTGCTCAATGCCTTGCTTCGCGCTGAGCGTGCTATTGTTACGCCAATTGCCGGTACAACTCGCGATACTATCGAAGAAGTGGCAAATCTGCGTGGTGTGCCTCTCTATTTAATCGATACCGCTGGTATTATGCCCACCGACGACCCGCTGGAGCGCGTTGGTGTAGAGCGTAGTAGAGCGGCAGCCGAAAGCGCTGACGTTGTGCTACTCGTGTTTGACGGTTCTGAGCATCTGACCACGCAAGACCGCAGTATTTGTCATGAGCTAAAAGTAATGGGCTTTGGCTCTCACAGCGAGAATGTTACTCACCAGGTTGGACGCCCTATGATCGTAGTCATAAATAAGTCGGATCGCGAGCAGCACATAGAGAAAGAGGCAGTAAGTGATATTTGGCCTTACGCTCCGTTTGTGACGATTTCAACGTTCACTGGTGCAGGACTATCAGACTTAGAAGAGGCGCTTGCTGAGTTGGTACTGGCCGGAAAAACCGTTTCCAGCACGAGTGTACTGCTCACCAATGCTCGTCATGAAGAGGCATTGCAGCGCACGGCTGAACATCTGCGGGCATCTCTAGTATCGCTCAACCAGCAATTACCCCTCGATTTTGTCTCTATCGACCTGCGAGCAGCGTATGATGCACTCGGCGAAGTAACGGGAGAAACTGCGAGCGATGCTCTACTTGATAGTATCTTCAGCGAGTTTTGCATAGGAAAATAATCGCACAAATGAATTTTTACAATTTTGTAAAAACTCACGCAAAACCTCTTGACAGGGGAAAGCCGCTATGGCATAATAGCGCTGTCGCCGAGATAGACGAGGACCACACTCCAGTAGTAGCGTTGACTCCCCGAACCCCATCCACCCTCGTGGCTTGGTGTCTCTTGGACCAACCTCTGCCTTGCGG
>JAFATZ010000045.1 GCA_019243675.1 Ktedonobacteraceae bacterium
AATAGCGACGGCAAGCGTAACTTTCCTAGCGGAGAGTTTTTCACTGGCCCTGTCGAAGATAGCGCTCATGGCGTCATCCAGTTCGACATTCCTACGAACTACGATGGGCATGCAGTCGAGGGTATACGTCTCGTCTTGCGCGAGGGCAAGGTTGTAGAAGCTAGCGCTCGCCAGGGACAGCCATACCTTCAGCAGATGCTTGAGCTAGATGCAGGTGCGCGTTACTTCGGAGAGTTCGCCTTTGGCAACAATAAGCATATAAACCGCGTCACAAAAAATATTCTCTTTGACGAGAAGATGGGGGGTACCGTTCACCTAGCATTGGGCGCTAGTTACCCCGAAACTGGTGGCATCAACCAATCAGCACTGCATTGGGATATGATCTGCGATCTTCGTAACTCGGGCGAGGTGTGGGTCGACGACACACTCTTTCTCAAGAATGGTGAGCTTATTATCGCCGACGGCCGCTAGGGGATGCATAATCATGTCTTTACCAACCCTGCACCAAAAATGCTAGAATACTAATACAATCTTACATGTTGCCCAAAGGCACTAGTTCTCTTGCGGAGGCTTTCGTTGGAGCAGGAACAAATTACAAAATTTTCAACCATCGAACAGGTGCAGAAGGCGATGTTTGCCCAAAGCTATGTAGCCGACCGTAGCCTTGCTACGACAGTGTTCCTAGCACTCAAACGACGTAAGCCCCTTCTGTTAGAGGGTGAACCAGGGGTGGGCAAGACGGAGATAGCTAAGGTTCTCGCCGCTATGCTGCATACAAAGCTTATTCGTCTGCAATGCTACGAGGGTATAGATGTTAGCACAGCGGTCTATGAGTGGAATTACACACGCCAGATGTTGCATATTCGTCTGATGGAGACGGGAGAGTCTCATCGTCAGGAAGAACTTAAAACGATCTTTGGACCGGATTTCTTGATGCAGCGTCCTTTGCTTCAGGCCATTGATCCGGCCAATACTACACCTCCTGTGCTACTCATCGACGAGTTGGACCGCAGCGACGAGGAGTTTGAAGCCTATCTACTTGAACTGCTTTCGGATTTTCAGATCACTATCCCCGAAATCGGCACCATTTGTGCTCAAGAGCCACCATTTGTTATTATTACGTCTAATCGCACACGCGAAATTCACGATGCTCTGCGACGGCGCTGCCTCTACTACTGGATCGATTTTCCTAGTCTGGAAAAGGAATTCCAGATTATTATGACGCGTATGCCTGAAGCTCCCCTGCGTCTGGCTAGGCAGGTGTGCCTCTTCGTAGCTGAGCTGCGCGTTCTCGATCTCTTCAAAGCCCCAGGGGTTGCTGAAACCCTCGATTGGCTCAGTTCTCTCCTAGTACTTCACCAGTCGGAGCTTGTTGAGGGTACGGTACGCGATACCCTAGGCGCTCTGCTCAAGTACCAGGATGATGTGCTAAAGGTTGGCAGTAATGAACTGACAAAGACGTTGCACAAAATACGAGGAGCGTCTTAGCATGACTGCGCAAGCAAACGAGAACGGCGACTATAGAGCATCTGTGCAACTGCGACCACACGATATAGAACGAGGTGAACGCCTTCTCTATCGCTTGACAGAGTTCGGACACCTGCTGTGGGAGGTAGGCATCAATGTGGGTCCGCATCAAATGCTAGATCTGGCCGAGACACTCGACTATGTTGATATTACTAATAAAGAAGACTTCTACAATACGCTGAAATGCTGCCTGCTTGTTAAGCACGAACAGGAACCAATCTTCGATCAGATGTTTCGCTACTACTGGTTTATGCGTGACAAGCAGCAGTCCGCGCAGGCAAAAAAGGGAGCCGTCAAACGCGAAGATTGGCAGATGCGCCTGCCGCCCTCGGAGTTGAAGCGGTTAGCAGAGCATCTCAATACGAATAGAGAGCCACGCAGTGGGACGCAAGAGATGGATCGTGCCCGCCGTAAAGCACAGCCCTCAGAGAAAGAGGATGACGACGGGTGCGCCGAGCCAGAGAGCACGGCTTACAGTGCTGTTGAGCGTTTGCGCAAGAAAGATTTTGAGAGCTTCACCTGGGACGAAGTGCAGCAAGCAAAGCGGCTTATGGCCGAGGTGCGTTGGAATCTGGGTATGCGGGCTACACGGCGCAAGGCTCCGGCTAGGGCTGGCTCGTATCCCGACATGCGCCGTATCGTGCGCCGCAATCTCAAGTATGGTGCGGAGTTAATCGAACTGACATGGCGCGAGATCAAATATAAGCCGCGCCCACTAGTCATTATCTGCGACATCAGCGGCTCAATGAGCCTCTACTCACGCCTGCTGCTTCACTTTATTCACACCATTTCAAACGGCTTACTTAGAGTTGAGACATTTGTCTTCAGCACCAGGCTGACACGCATTACTCGGCAACTGAAGAGGCGTGATGTTGACGATGCTGTACGCGACGTTTCTAAGAATGTGGAAGACTGGTCGGGAGGAACGCGTATCGGTGAGGCTCTGCACCACTTCAACCATCGTTGGGCCAAACGAGTGCTGGGACGCGGCGCGGTTGTGCTGATTATCAGCGATGGCTGGGACCGTGGCGACGCACCCACGCTAGAAACAGAAATGGTCCGTTTGCAGCACAGTTGTCATCGACTCATCTGGCTCAATCCTCTGCTAGGCTCAGAGGATTATCGACCCCTCACCATAGGGATGAAGACTGCTTTGCCTTTCATAGATGATTTCTTACCTTCTCATAATCTAGATAGCTTGATAGAGCTTGGCAACTTGCTTAGTTCGATTGACGATCAGCGTCCTGTGCGCAGTGCAGCAGCTCGCCGTAAAGCTGTGGAGGCTTGGAGCAAGCCGCGCAGGTCGTGA
>JAFATZ010000100.1 GCA_019243675.1 Ktedonobacteraceae bacterium
TGAGTATCACTCCTCATATGTTGCGCCACGCATGTGCTGTGCTCATGCTCAAAGATGGCATGGAATTGCGTTCTGTACAGGAGTTGTTGGGTCATGCTCATATTTCCTCTACGCAGGTCTATAGTCAATTCGTAGATGCTGAGGCGATCAATAGTGTGTAGTAACTATTTAATGCCCCCGAATCGCTGTGGGGTGGATGCGCAGGGCAACTGAATAGAGCGAAGCGAAATGTTTTGGCGTAGAAAAAGAATTAGTGATGAAATCATGATATTTTTCTACGTAGATGGGCAATTGATCAGCGGGAGGATCATTGGGACTGAGCTGCGCCTGACCAGTAATGACAATAATATCTCCTCCTGACCCATTCCCATCAAAATTGAGGGCTACTCTGGGATTCTGTTGCAAGTGCGTGAGGCGTTTGGCATCTGTGAGGCTATAAATGAGAAAAGTTGACGTGGCTTCATCCCAGAGAAACCAGACGGGAACTGGTTGTGGCATTCCCTTGGTGTCAACAGTTGTGAGCAAGATGATACGTTCGTCGCGTAGCCGATGAGCAACCCTTTCACCGAATGGCGTCGTTGGGTCTGGAAGTTGAAATGGCATAGTGTCTTTCCTTTGCTCTCTAAAAATACAATACCAACGTGAGGGATGCCGACTTCTGGTATTATTGGCCGATGGCTAATTATATTCGCATTATATAATGTTTAGCTAGGGGTTGACATCAATTAGCAAGCAGACGTTTTACTACGTTTTGAAAGGTACATGCACTATGCTCTACGATCAAGTCAGTGAAGCTGCCGCTACTATTCGAGCTAGTAGTAGCCTACGGCCCACTCTTGCGCTCATTCTCGGTTCAGGGCTAGGTGATCTGGCGCATGAACTGGAGCAAGCCGTACCTATTGCGTACGCGGATATTCCGCATTTTGCGCGCTCAACTGTTGGAGGTCATGCAGGTCGTCTCTTGCTTGGCTGGCTAGAGAATATGCCCGTCGTGGTGATGCAGGGGCGTTTTCACCTATATGAAGGGTACGCGCCTCACGTCGTGACACTGCCTGTGCGCGTCATGCGCATGTTAGGGGCCGAGGTATTGTTGGTAACCAATGCTGCAGGTGGTGTCAATCCTGCATATCGTCCAGGAGATTTTATGCTGATCCGTGACCATATCTACATGCCTGGCCTAGCGGGACTGAGTCCGCTCGTGGGGCAAGATGATGTCCGCCTGGGTGAACGCTTTCCTTCACTTACCCTGGCGTATGACCAGCAAATGCAGGCTGTAGCTCGTATGGTTGCGGATCGTCAAAATGTGACATTACATGAAGGAGTGTACACGATGGTGGGAGGGTCGAACTTCGAGGCAAGCGCAGAACTCAAGTATTTACGTATCATAGGAACCGACGCAGTAGGTATGTCAACTGCGCCGGAGGTGATAGTTGCACGCCAGATCGGAATGCGTGTGCTCGGCATAAGCTTGATTGCCAACACTGCAACTGGCAACGAAACAGGAGAAGTTAACCATAGCGGTGTGATGGAAACAGCGAGGGCTGTCCGCGCAACTTTCTCTGCGCTGATACGTGGAATTGTGCGTGAGCTAGCTAAGCGTTCTGCTGAACCGTAATATAGACCCAGCTCCAATTGGAAGAGATACCTTTCCAGTCGGTGAGCACCAGCAGGGAGTACTGACCAGGCTGAACCGATGGATTAATACTATACTTCCAGGTAATATGGCCTTGCTCATCACATAGCTGTGTTTGCGGTGTAGCAGGATCAAATAGAAGTGCATTCTCTACTTCGTTTGGCATAGGTTGAGCCAAAGTGTCGATCTTGGCAAGACGACTGGGAGTAATGCCTTTGAGTGTCTGATTAATATGGTCATCTGCTGTTAACCACAATTTGCAGGTGATGCCTGGAGCATGCACGGCGTTACCAGAACCACATGCTCCTCCTGATTTATCGCGTGCTTGAGCTGAGAGGTTGTAAGAGGCCGTGCCATTGGCTATCTCGGCGGCATTGAATGATCCTATCAGGGGACAGCCTAGCTGCAGTGTCTGTGTGGTTGTCGTCTGAGTAGGAGCTTGTGCCTGAGTGATAAGCGGGTGTGTATTTTGGTTGCTGTTTGCCGTCTGCGTAGGTGTATGCTGATGTGCTAATGCACCAACCGCAAAGCCAATGAGCAGTCCTGAGAAGGCAAACATCAGGATAGCTGTGAGGGCAAGCACGGGAGACGGCCCTCGTTTATTACCATGTGAGTTAGGATATCGTGGTGGTACTAGTCTGCGGGCCACTTGTTGCATAGATGCTCGTGTCCTCTTCTTACTGCTTCGTATCGGTCGATTGCGCTTATTATAACAGAAGCTATACTTGCCTTGTGCTAAAATAAGTGGGCCATAGCCAGAATTGGTACTTTGTGTGTCTTTCTGTAGGGACGTGATTGGGGGTACTTATGCATCAGGGTCCCATAGCAGAAATTGTGCAGGATCTGGTGTATACTTCTTATCTTCGCGCTGCCGATCAGGCTCATGGTTTGGATTCTGCGACGCGTGACATTTCTTTCACTCATGATCTTTTTACTAGGCTCAACATTCAATGGAAACAGTGGCCGTGTGTCACCATTGCAGGAAGTAAAGGAAAAGGCTCAACTGCGGCTTTCCTCGCCAGTATGCTGCAAGCGAGCGGAGAGCGTGTGGGACTAGTTAGCAGTCCAGAGATGCGGCGCTTTAATGAGCGTATCAGGCTCAATGGTGGTTGTATTTCTGATAAAGAGTTGGAAGTTGCAGCTCACAAGATTGCACCTGCCGTGCGACAGATTGTATCGCAAGTCACTCCGCCACGATATCTAGGACCAGGTGGGGTCATTCTCGCAATGGCTGCAACGATTTTTATGGAGAAGGATGTGTCTGTTCTCGTTATTGAGGCTGGTCGTGGAGGAAGCTACGACGAGTCTAGACTCGTCGAGGGAACTGTTTCTGTGCTCACTCCTATTATGCTGGAGCACCCTGATAAGTTAGGTGCGACTGTGCAAGATATTGCTAGGACGAAGGCATATATTACTGCACCATATAGCTCCATTGTTACTGCCCCTCAGCTAGCCACAGTTCAAGCTGTGATTGCAGAAGTTGCAGCTACATTAGGGTCACCTGTACATTCTGTGTATAAAGATGTGCTTGTAGAGAACCTGAGATATCATCCTCACGGGGTTGTGTGTGACATCCAGATAGGGGAGATAAGCTATCCAGACCTTCATGTGTCTCTTGCAGGTCTGCATCAGGCTGAAAATGCAGCAACAGCGATCTTAGCCGCTCATACGCTTGCTGCATCCATTGGCGTGAAGTGTACCTCTGAGGGAGTTTATACGGGAGCACGTCGAGTACGCTGGCCTGGTCGTGCTCAGGTTCTCCAGCACCATCCATGGGTTCTGGTTGATGGGGCTATCAATAGGGAATCTGCTAAGCAGATTTGTGATCTTGTTCGCTCCTATTCTGCAAGACGCGTCACTGCTGTAGTTGCTGTACCTAAGCCAAAGGATCTTGATGGTCTATGTGCAGAAGTTGCGCAAGTCGCTGATAAGATCGTGCTCACTGAGGTTGCTGTGCCAACTCTCATTTGGTATGAGGATGCTCTTCGTATCGCATCTCGATATAGTTCTAACGTGCAGTTCATAGCACCTGCCGAAAATGCATTTGCCTCCATTCTGCACCAAGTGCAGCCAGATGAAGGTATTGTGCTACTTGGTACGCAGTCATTTGTTGGCAGTGTGCTTCATTACTGGGATGTGGATACCTGTACGATCTGGTAACCATCAATCCTTGCCAATGAGCGAAAAACAAAGGCTACTACTATGACGGTGTTCCCATCTGCGATACTATGGTAAAATGAAGAAAATACGGTGGACATGCACCTCTCCTGAAAGGAGGACAGTAGGTATGCATTTTCTGGATTTACTTATCATTGCGGGAATCGGCCTCGCTCTGTTTGGACCCAAGGCGCTACAGTCGATGGCGCGCAACGCTGGCAAGGGCGTTGGGCAGGCAAAGATGATGAAAGATAAGGTCATGGCTGAGTTTCCGGTGGAGGATATTACTAGGATAACGGAGTACATTCCTCGCGTTCCACTCAATTCAAGGCAAGCTATTCAGATGCTTGTCACGACGGATCCAGGGAAAGAGGCAGCAGAAGAGCCAACTCCTGCCTCCTCAAAGGACCATGTTGAGCAGCAGGGTGATCTTGCAAAATAAGATCAGTAACCTGTTCCTACGTTTGGAAAGGGAGCAAAATATGGAACAACTTGCACAAATGAAATGCACTGCTTGCAACGCAGGAGAGCCAACGGTTTCTGACGAGGAAATGGCCTCCTATCAGCAACAGGTACCGCAGTGGATGATCGTCGAGCGAGCTGGTATCAAGCGCCTTGAGCGTGTATTTAAGTTCAAAAACTTCGTTGAGGCGCTCGCCTTTACCAACAAAGTGGGAGAGCTTGCCGAGCAAGAGGGCCATCATCCTGCTTTGCTTACTGAGTGGGGCAAGGTGACGGTGACGTGGTGGACACATGCGATTAAAGGGCTGCATAAGAACGACTTTGTTATGGCGGCGCGTACGGATCAGCTCTACTCTTCGTAGCACAGCATGTCCAAGACAGCCCATCAAGCACCGTTGCTCAATATGGTAATTTGACTTTATGGTTGAAGAGTTGCGGACCATATGATCGAAAATCGACGGAATCTTCGAATGTGCCGCCCTCTCCACCTTTACATTCCGCTCCGCACCTGTATCTTTCCGCAGGGATAGTGGAAATTCGTTCGCGATCTCTCGCTCACCGTTCTGTCGTAGAACAGAAAGGGAGATATGCTTGGCGGAGAAGAAATTGGCGAGGACATGTGTCAAAATTTACGAGGCTCCACCAGAATCAACTCGATCAAGCGAGATGGATTGATCCCACGCTTGGTCAGCAGTTCACGCAAGATACCATCTTCCTCACTCAAGACGGCTTGCGCAATGGCCCGTTCGTCAACCGATGTTGAATGAGCATTGATGGCATTGCGTTCGGCGCTTTGGAGGATCTTCTTGCAGCGACGTGTCGGATTAATAGGGGTATCGCTCGTGGCATTGCCTGAACCGAGCGCAAGACGGATGGCACCTCTCACCTCAAGAGGAGAGCGGCCAAGGCTGCGTAACGCTTCCTGTGTACGGCCTCCCTCTAATCTGGTTAGGGCGATAAACAGGTGAGGAGTACCTAGATAGTTCTTGTGCACGCGTCGAGCTTCACCTACTGCTAACCCAAGCAGGTCACGTAATAAACGTCTATCGAGCATTTCGTCTGAAGAGACCATCCAGGACAGAAGCTGACTATCATCGGAGGATAGAAGCTGACTCTCATCTGCTGGATCAATTTGCAAAAGATGTCCATTACGCACAAGAGGTTGCATGAGGCGCCGCCTGAAACGCGTCAGCGAACCAAACAGTCGAATACCCCTTCGATTCAATTGTTCCCATGTGTTCATAGAAGATCTCCTTTGCGATAAGCAAGAAGAAACGGTTTTAACAGAGATAGAAAGCCGGGCAGTGCGTTGCAGCGAAGACGACCGCTCCGCCAGCATCTCTCGAACTACATCACTAAACGAGAACGGCCACAACAAGAGCACGCCCCATGTTCCTCGTTGACGATAAGCATCCTCGCAACACTCTTGAAAGAGCTGGACAGTGAGCTTGCCATAGCGACGACGATAGTTCTCTGGCCCCAAACACATCAACCAACGATACAGACGCATGGAACATCTGATAATCCAGGGCAAAGGCAGATGTCGATGCATCAGTGTGCCTCCTCAATGGACGGCGCGGGGAGCAAGTCACGAAGTCCCCGTCTCGTCCGCGCAACAACCAGAGCTTCCTCCAAGCGTTTGATCTCTGCCACAACCACCTGGCGACCAAAATCGGTCAGACGATAATAATGGCGGCGTTCATCATCGAGGGCCGGATCAGGCCGCACATCTGACTGCTCAATCAGACCATCTTCCACCAAATGCTTGATCGAGCGATACAAGGTTGCAGGCCCAAGACGGAGTTTCCCGTGAGTCAGTGCCAGGACATCTCGCATAATGCTGTAACCATGTCGCTCGCCATCGCTCAGCCAGAGCAAGATATGAAACACTGCCGGCGTCAGCGGCACCCTCTCCTCTGGATTCCGTGCAGAATATGGCATCTTCCTTCTCTTCCCTTAAAAACAAGCGCAATCTCTATCCACAATGAGAGTACTACTATCAGTATGGATAAATTACCGCAGCAAAAATCCTTTGTCAAGCTGGCAATGACAGCCCCACTTCCAAAAACCCCTCAAAAAGAGTCAAGCGGGCGTCCAAACATCGGGTCCAATTCTCTCCATTCGTTCGAGCATTGGGCACCAGATGAAGAGCGAGAAGCACGCCTCGAATTGACAAGAATGGTGCGCAATCACCCCTATCTAGAGCGGAATGTAAAGGTGGAGAGGGCGGCACATTCGAAGATTCCGTCGATTTTCGATCATATGGTCCGCAACTCTTCAACCATAAAGTCAAATTACCACAATAGGCTGTGAACACATGAGCTACTCGAGCGATGGCTAAAGCATTCGTTGCAAATCTTGACGGAACGCTGCAAAGCGC
>JAFATZ010000186.1 GCA_019243675.1 Ktedonobacteraceae bacterium
TGTGGAGAGTGCTTGTATATATCAAGAGTACTCTTTTCAATTGCCGAGGCCCCCAATGTCCTGAGGTAGTAGGTGGTTTTGAGCCCCTTGTTCCAAGCACTCATATACACATCAGAGAGCAATTTTCCAGATGTGGTATTGAGAAAAATATTGAGCGACTGGCTCTGATCAATCCACTTGCCACGTACTGCGGCATGGCGTAGCAGCCACTCAGGGTGAATGGCAAAGGTTTCCTTGTACTTTGCTCTCACCTGCGTTGGTATAGCAGCGATATGTTGGATATCGCCATCATAGTACTTCAATTGTTCGATCAAGCCTTTTGTCCAAAGCCCCAACGTCTTCAGCTCATCAACCAGGTATTCGTTAATGATGGTGAACTCGCCACTTTGATTGGATTTGACGTAGAGATTTTTATAAATCGGCTCGATAGAAGGGAAGCAGCCAGCAATGTTAGAGATCGTTGCCGTCGGCGCAATCGCCATGCAGTTAGAATTGCGCATCCCATAGGCTCTGACGCGTGTACGTACCGCTTCCCAGTTCATCCGTGACGTTGTGGGCACGTCAAGCACTTGGCCGCGCTCTTGCTCAAGCAGTGCAAGTGTATCGAAAGGGAAAACATCTTGCTGCCACTTTGACCCCTGATAGCTTTGATAGGGGCCTTTCTCGCGTGCCAGCTCTGAAGAGGCGAGAATGGCATGATAGGAGATGAATTCCATCATCTGGTCAGAAAATTCGACGGCCTGCTCACTATCAAAGCGCAGATCGAGTTGGTACAGTGCATCTTGTAGGCCCATGATACCCAAGCCAATTGGTCGATGGGCAAAATTGGACCTTTTCGCTTCTTCTGCAGGGTAGAAGTTGATGTCAACCACAGCATCCAGCATCCTGATCGCCGTTTTGACAGTCTTTTGCAGCAGGTCTGTATTGAGAGACTTACCGCGTATGTGCAAGGAAAGGTTAATGGAGCCAAGATTGCACACGGCCGTCTCTTCTCGCGACGTATTGAGGGTAATCTCGGTGCAGAGGTTAGAGCTGTGAACAGTGCCCGCGTGACTCTGGGGAGAGCGTATATTGCAGGCATCCTTGAAAGTGATCCACGGATGCCCAGTTTCATAGAGCATCGTTAACATCTTGCGCCACAAATCTCTGGCCTGCAGACGTTTGTAGAGTTTCATTTCACCAGCGTCCGCTTTGCGTTCGTATTCTTCATATCTTTGTGCGAACGCTTTGCCATACAGATCGTGCAGATCGGGTGTCTCGTCTGGAGAGAAAAGCGTCCAGGCACCATCGTCGCGTACTCGTGTCATGAAAAGATCGGGGACCCAGTTGGCTGTGTTCATCTCATGCGTTCTGCGTCGTTCATCGCCAGTGTTTTTGCGTAGTTCCAGAAAATCTTCAATGTCGTAGTGCCACGTCTCAAGATAGGCACACGTTGCACCGCGCCTGCGTCCACTGCGATTGATAGCTGCCGTTGCTGCATCGGCAATTTTGAGAAAGGGGATCAGCCCTTGGCTAGAGATATTGGTACTTTTGACTAGGGCACCCGTGCCACGGATATTAGTCCAATCGTTGCCCAGACCGCCAGACCATTTGGACAGTTGAGCATTGTCGCCAATACATTTGAAAATATGCTCCAGGTTATCCTCGACGGTGGTGAGGTAACACGAGCTTAATTGCGGATAACGTGTCCCCGAATGGAAAAGGGTTGGCGTAGAAGGGACATAGAGCAATGAGGATATGACATGGTAAAACTCAAGTGCTTTTTCTTCTCTCTTTTTCTCACACAGGGCAATACCCATAGCGACGCGCATCCAGAAGCATTGCGGCAGCTCTATGACATTGCGCTCATGGTCCCTCAGAAAGTAGCGATCATACAGTGTTTCTATACCTATGTATTTGAGTAGTCTATCTTGCTGAGGTTTGAGGTGCTGGGCAAGCTGCTGTAGGTCAAACTCCAGCAGTTGGGCTTCCAGAAAGCCCAACTCTACCCCTTCTCTGATTTTTCTAGGGAACGCTTCTCTATATAGCTCTGCAAAGTTAGCTTCAAACTCATCGGTGCCAAGCATATTTTTATAGATATCATTGACAAAAAAGCGGGCAGTGAGATCAGAGTACAGCGGATTCTGTTCAATTTTGGCCCTCATAATCAAGACAACGGCTCGATTAATCTCTGCTGTGCTGATACCCTCAAAGAGGCTATGCTTGCATTCCTCGACGATCTCATCGACGGCTTGCTGGCTATCGACATGCTGCTCATACCCGCGAAATACGTTGCTGACTGCGCGCTGAATGTGGCTAACGTCAAAGGGCACCAAAGTCCCGTCGCGCTTTTTGACATTGAGCGTCTTTGCCTCAAGTTTACGCAGTACTTCTTGTTTTTTTTGCTTGCGCAACACCTCGTGTTCTTTACGGTACAAGATGTACGCTTTGGCGACTTCAA
>JAFATZ010000231.1 GCA_019243675.1 Ktedonobacteraceae bacterium
TGACCCCCACGCGTTCGAGCAGGTGCTTGAGCGCTACAAAGAAAGCGCCAAGCTGAAGAGTGACGCCGAGCTATCCGCTACTGCATTGAAGCAGTTGGTGGTCGAGTTCAAGCAGATTGCCGAGCAACAGTCCGGTCACCCATTCCCTACCGATGTCTATGAGCAGCTCCACAAAGCCATTGAGGCCGTTTTCTCCTCCTGGAATAATAAGCGTGCTATCGATTACCGCAACTTCAACAAAATTCCTCACCATCTCGGCACTGCCGTCAACGTGCAGAGCATGGTTTTTGGCAACATGGGTAATGACAGCGGCACTGGTGTAGCCTTTACGCGCAGCCCCACCACGGGTGAGAAGCAATTGTACGGTGAGTATCTGCTCAATGCCCAGGGCGAAGACGTAGTAGCAGGCACGCGCACACCCTCAAAGATTGAGCGTTTGCAAGAGGAGCTGCCGCACGTCTACCAGCAGTTTCAGCAGACTGCCGAGCGTCTTGAGCGTCACTATCGCGACATGCAGGATTTGGAGTTCACAGTAGAGAAGGGACGCCTCTACATGCTGCAGACGCGCTCGGGCAAGCGCAACGCACAGGCAGCCGTCAAGGTTGCTATTGATATGGTCGCCGAGGGGCTTATTAGCAAGCAGGAGGCCATAAAGCGCGTTGACCCAGTGCAGGTCTACCACTTACTGCTGCCGCGCTTTGATGAAGAAGAGAAGAAGGAAGCTGCAAAAGACGGGCGTCTGCTAGCCAAAGGCTTGAACGCTTCCCCTGGTGCCGCCTGTGGCAAAGCAGTTTTCGATGCAGACCGCGCCGAGGAGATGGGTAAGGCAAAAATCCCAGTCGTATTGGTACGCCCAGAAACCAGCCCCGATGATGTTCACGGTATGCTCGTTGCCAAGGGCGTGCTCACTGCTCGCGGCGGTGCTACCAGCCATGCTGCGGTAGTAGCACGTGGGCTTGGTCTTCCTTGTGTCGCAGGCACTGAAGGAATCCGGGTTGACGAGGTTGAGCGTCTGTTCCGCGTCGTTGGTACCGATAAAGTGATTCGCGAGGGCGATGAAATTTCTATCGACGGCGCTTCGGGCGAAATCTTCGTTGGCGCAATTCCTACAGTTGCACCAGATTTCGATAAAGAAGTGGACTTGAAGAAGCTACTGAGTTGGGCTGACTCTTATCGTCGCCTACAAGTCTGGGCCAACGCGGACTATCCACGCGATGCCAAACGCGCTATAGATTTCGGTGCTGAAGGCATTGGCCTATGCCGCACCGAGCACATGTTCATGGAGCAGGAGCGCTTGCCCATCGTGCGCAAGATGATTCTGGCTAAGACAAAGCAAGAGCGTCAGGCCGCGCTTGACCAATTGTTGCCCTTCCAGCGCAGCGACTTCAAGGGCATCTTCGAGACCATGATCAATCCCAAGATTGGGGAAGGCTATCCCGTCGTGATTCGCCTGATCGACCCACCACTGCACGAGTTCCTGCCTTCCTACGAAGAAGTACTCGTTGAGGTGACAAAACTGGAGATGAGCGGCGCTGATCCACAGCAGATCAAGGAGAAGCGCGAGTTGCTCGAAACAGTGGATAGCATGCGCGAGCAGAACCCCATGCTCGGCTTGCGTGGTTGCCGCTTGGGCCTGGTTTTCCCAGAGATCAACGTTATGCAGACACGCGCTATCCTTGAAGCAGCACTCGAGCTAGCTAAAGAGGGCAAAAAGGTACAGCCCAAGATCATGATCCCGCTGGTTAGCCACGTCAATGAACTGAAAGAAGTGCGCCGCCAACTCGAAGCTGTCGCTAAAGAGGTCGCAGGCGAAGCGGGCAGTGCTATCGAGTATAAGTTTGGCACCATGATCGAGCTACCGCGAGCTGCCCTACTCGCCGACCAGCTCGCCCCTGTCGCCGATTTCTTTAGCTTCGGCACCAACGACCTCACGCAGACAACCTTCGGTATCAGCCGCGACGATGCCGATAGATCATTCTTGTTGCGCTACGTCGATGGCCTAGAAGAGCCGGGCCTCAAGGAAAAAGTTAGGATTTTTCCCACTCATCCCTTCCAGACAATCGACCGTGAAGGGGTTGGTCAGCTTGTGCGCATGGCAGTAGAGAAGGGGCGTGAGGTGAAAGAGCACATCGAACTGGGTATCTGCGGTGAACATGGTGGAGACCCAGAAAGCATTGAGTTCTTCCACATCATCGGGATGGACTACGTGAGCTGCTCGCCTTACCGTGTTCCTATTGCTCGTCTAGCCGCAGCCCAAGCGGCCTTGAGCTCCCAGGAGAAAGATAAATGAAAGTAGATGCAGTGAACGAATGTGCGTCCATACACTCGTTCACTGCGTCGGCTCTTCTTGTTCTAAGAGTCGAGTAATGAGAGCTGTCCAGCCCGTTTGATGGCTGGCTCCTAAGCCTTTGCCAGTATCACCGTGAAAGTATTCGTAGAAGAGGATGAGATCACGCCAGTTGGGATCGGTGGCGTAGCGCTCATCGTGGCCATACCATGCACTTTTCCCCTGTCTGTCGGGCAGAAATATACTGACCAGACGTCTAGAGAGTTCGCACGCCACCTGGCCAAGCGTCATCATGTGGCCCGAACCCGTGGGACATTCGACTTTGAGCGTGTCACCGTAGAAATGATGATAGCGCTCCAAGGCTTCGACGAGGATGTAGTTGACTGGGAACCAGATGGGGCCACGCCAGTTGGAATTGCCACCGAACAGGCCCGTCGTGGACTCGCCAGGCATATACGAGATACGCAACTCCTCGCCATCTAGCTGGAAGACGTAGGGATGCTCTAGATACACACGCGAGAGCGCACGGATGCCATACGGCGAAAGAAACTCATCCTCATCGAGTAGATAGTGCAAGACACGGATGAGACGCTGGCGAGAGGGAATAGCCAGTAGGCGATGACTGCCCTTGTGTGCTCCACCACCGAGCATATACGAGATATGCTGGGATAGGTCTTTGCGGTTTTCCAGAAACCAGTTCAAGCGCTTCTTGAAACCCGGCAGCCCGTCGATGATGTCCCCTTCCAGAACCTCAACGGCGAACAGCGGGATCACCCCAACCATTGAGCGCACGCGCAAAGGCATGGTGTGATCGTCGACTAGGAGCTGATCATAGTAGAAGCCATCGTGCTCATCCCACAATCCCCCAGAACCTATAGAGTTCATCGCATCGACGATAGCGACAAAATGCTCAAAGAACTTGGAGGCAAGATCCTCATACGCGTGGTCCTCAGAGGCCAGCTCCAGCGCTATCGAGAGCATAGTGACACAATAGAAGGCCATCCATGCCGTACCATCGGCTTGCTCCAATTGTCCTCCATCGGGCAGCGGTTGTGAGCGGTCAAACAAGCCGATGTTGTCTAGGCCAAGGAAGCCCCCAGCAAACAGGTACTTACCAGTGATATCTTTGCGGTTGACCCACCAGGTGAAGGTGAGTAGCAGCTTCTGAAAGGTGCGTTCCAAGAAGAGGCGATCGCGCTGGCCACGAGCACCCGTGATCTTATAGACCCGCCAGCATGCCCAGGCATGCACAGGCGGATTCACATCCGAGAAGGCGAACTCGTAGGCTGGAATTTCTCCATTAGGATGCAGATACCACTCGCGCAGTAACAGCACCAGTTGCTCTTTGGCGAAGTCGGGGTCAATGCGCGAGAAAGCTAGCATGTGAAAAGAGATATCCCATGCTGCATACCACGGGTATTCCCAGGTATCTGGCATAGAAAGGACGTCGCGATTAAACAGATGTGTCCAGTCGCGATTGCGTCCATTCCACCTACTGGCGGGAGGAGAAGGCTGAGTGGGATCACCTTTGAGCCAAGTCATCACATCGTAGTTATAGAACTGTTTGCTCCACAGCAGCCCAGCATACGCTTGCCTTCTAATACGATACGCCTCACTGCTGAGATTATGCGGCGATTTGGCCTTGTAGAACTGATCGGCCTCGTGCATGCGTTGGCTGAAGATGCGCTCAAACTCCTCACCGAATGGTTGCTCGTCTACCTCGTTGCGGGCAGTGAGGCGCAGGCGCACAGTGATGCTGCCCTCGGCAGGAACAGTTCGTTGAGCATAGACTGCCGCCTTCGTCCCCAGATTAGTAGGATTGACCGCCTCTTTCTGCCCATGCACGACATACTGGTGAAAGGCATCCTTCACATAGGGGTTAGCATTTGTCGCGCCAAAGAGCCTGGCCACATTGGTCTCATTATTGGTGAACAGGAACGTTGGCGTGCTCTCCATCTCTGACTGCTCCACACCGAGGCGAAACGTGCCCAGGGTGTTATGCTCGGCCAGCAGCGCACCATCCCCCGTCTCGCGAATCTGCGGTTGAGGTCCATATCCCTCGCCACTCTGGCCCCACACCCAGGTATTGCGAAACCAGAGCGTGGGTAACAGGTGGATCACCGCTGCCTGGGGGCCGCGGTTGGCCACCGTGATGCGAATCAGGATGTCGTCGGACGAGGCTTTGGCGTATTCGACGAACACGTCAAAGTAGCGATTGTGGTCGAATATGCCCGTGTCCGTGAGTTCGAACTCGGGGTCGTTTCTGCTGCGCCGACCATTCTCCTCGACCAACCTCGTGTAGGGAAATGCGGTCTGCGGATATTTATAGAGGGCCTTCATATAGGAGTGGGTAGGCGTGGAGTCCAGATAGAAGTAGCACTCCTT
>JAFATZ010000431.1 GCA_019243675.1 Ktedonobacteraceae bacterium
GGCTCATCTTGGGTCTTGTAGGAGGAATTCTCATCGGCCTGATCTTCGTTGTTGCCCTTACTGCATGGAATCGTGCGAAGGCCACAAAGTTTATACAGATAATGCTCAGAATTCTCCCTAGGGGCGTAGGTGGCAAGATCGAAGGCTTTGCCTTGGGTTTTGTCGATTCGCTGCTAGAGGGTGCCAGTAGTCCAAGAACATTTATTCCAGCAGTATTACTCACCGGATTGGCAGTGACCTGTGATGGTCTCTTTGCCATGTTTGCATTCTTGACCGTCGGAGTCAAGATGACCTTTGGCGCAGCTATCTTTGGCTACACAACCTATAATATGTTCTGTATTCTGCCAACTCCGCCAGGACAGGTAGGTAGCAATGAACTGGTAGGTGTACTGGTCTTCAGCGGACTTTTGGGATTTAAAGAGACTGGTGTGCTCGCCATGTACTTGTTTTCTCATCCACTAGCCGCCTCAATTATGACCATTATGTGCGTGGTGTGCCTCAGCAGTTTGGGGATTACGCTATCGAGTGCAATGAAAGCGCGAAAGGATGATACGGGGAAAAAGTCTGCGCGACAAGAACTAACCGAGATGTCGCCGCGAACAGGAGCTATACGCCAAGTGACGTGGCGATGAGATTCTTAAATAACTGTTATCTGCGCCTACCCTTGCTCACTGACTTGGTAGAGAAGGTGAAACTCACGCCTTGTTTTTCTAAAAATGCCTTGAAGTGAGTATAAAACTCCTCGCGGTCCTGTAGGCTAATTACAGAGACGGCATCCGCTGTCTCAATCGCGTAGGGGTAGCCGTTGCCAGCGATGACTTCGGCGCGTACAACGTCTAATACAGGTTCTACGATGCCATCATCAAGCATCCAGCGTGGGAATTCCAGGCGAGCAGGGGCATGCTTAGTGCTCGTTTGAAGATAGCAAAAGGCTACGGAATCGCGGTAGTCGCCATAACTCTCCAGAATATCGCCGCGAGCGCAGATCATCGCCGGAGTACGATCTCCCCACTGCAGGCGTCCCTTCCAGAGCAAGGCATCATGAATCTTCTTTGTTTCACACAGTAGTGGCTGCTTTTGCTGTGAGTCGAGGCGGCCCAGCATGGTAACGATGTCGCGTGCATAGCTTGTGTCGATGTAGCTGATAAGTGGCACACGCAAGCGCTCTGAAGTACTGAGTAATAGGAGAGCGGCATCAATATAGCGCTGGCGGTAAGGATGAGGCATGTGTGCAGCAAATGAGACAATGAGTGAACCATCAAAGAAGACGACGGGGTTATGTGTTGGCCCTCCTATATGGCGCACGCTAGCCCAGTGCTCCATCTGAGTGCAGAGCGTTTCCACCTCCAATAGGTGACGGCGTAGCGTAACTTGCATGTCTGAATACGGGTAGCTGTCGGGTTCACTGCCCTCACCATGTGACTCGTCTACCAATTCGTCGGGAGCCAGCACTTCTATGCGCACATCTTTAGTGTAGGGACATCCCTGAGCATGTGGATTGACGAAAAAGCCGACCTGAATGAGCGCTACGGGAACAGAAGCGTCACGCCACGGTAGCAACTGGCTTCCATCAACGGCAATAGTAGTGAAGCCCTCAACACACTCCGCCCACTGGCGTGCCTGCTCATGGTTGGCGAATTCACGCCCAAAGCGAAAGACAGGGCCACGATAACTGCCTTGAGTAGCATTGACAAGCCACCTATCAAATTCAATACTGGGACGCGCACCCGCCGAGGGCACACCAGAGGTAGCAGGTGGCAATGCATACTCAAGTTCACTGCTCGACGAGTAGCGCCGGTAAAGCGTTTCGAGCACCTGCTGGTGTGCTTGAAGCTGCTCACGATAGCTATCATCGTGCCGTGAAAACTGGTCATGCTTACGTTTGAGCGCCGCCTGTAGCTTACCCTTGTGCAGCATCTAATCTAGCTCTGCTCCTCATCAGCGTCAGACCAGTCGACTAGATAGTCCTTGGCCTTCTCCGGCGTCTCCGCGAAGCCCACCTTGAGCAGTAAGCTTTGTAATATCCTTGGATCATCAATGAGAGCCATTTGCCTTTGTGCTATGCGCAATAACTTGGCATCAGAAAAGCGCCTTTCGACGAAGGCAAGCAGCAGATCGCGTAAGCTTTGCAAGCGTTGCTGTCGTTCTTGCTCAAGAACTTTCCGTTCAGCTTCGCGAGCTTTGTGTTCCTCCTCTAGCGCTCTCCGCTCCTCTTCACGAGCCTTTTCAACAGCCCCTTTTGTCAGCTCTTGAACGAGCCAATTGTCCTGCCATGCCTCATGCATTATGTGAGCTCTCTTTCTCAACCAGCCCAAGTCTATTGGACTGGTCAACACCAACGATGCTAACAAAGAAAATGCTCCTACTGCATCATTCTTTCCCGCCCGCTCTAGATCGGTCATGATCTCTTCGTCTATCTGTCGTGTCGCACCTCCTTGGGTGAGCAGCATCAGGGGTAGCAACCCTGGCAGACCTAGGTGTCTGAGCTCATCGGGTGTGAGCTTATACAACTCAATGTTGAGAAAGTGAAAGGTAAGTATTTCCTTCCCATTGGAGAGAACCCAGCGCAGCGGGGATGCTGGAACCTCCCCATCTTGCCGCAAATAAATGGTACAGGAATAGACAGGTCGTTTGTGTGTGCGTCTGGCTCGCAAGTTGTATTCGAGCAGACGCAAGGCCATATCAGGGTCGTTTTCCGATTGGATTTCGATGTGCAGGAGAAGCTCTTCCCCCTGCCAGAGCACCTCAAGTAAAATATCTGCTACTAGCTTGCGTCCCTGAAATTCAGTAGCTAATTTGCGTTGCACAATGGCTCCATCCAGAAGCCAGGTGGCGAAATCCTGAGCATTGTCATTGATGAGCACTTTTAGGCTATCATCCCACGGGGTTGCCAAGTCAAATGTCCGCCCTTTCCACGTATTTTTTCTAACACAAGTATACCATATCCTATGCTAGAAGGGCAAGCATTACAACCACAAGGCAGGGCTTTCCCATTCTGGTAGAAAAGGCATCAACGGTTACCCAGCCCCACCCGAAAAAAGAGAGCAGTGTGTTGGAGCGGGCGTTCGCCCACTCCAACACGCTGCTCTCAAAACGTCAAGGGCGGGGTTTTGGCAAGGAGCAGCAGAATGGGAAAGCCCTGCCAAAAGGGGTGCGCGTCACATGATTGCACACCAAGCTCGGTAGGGGCCCAATTTATGGTGCCCTGTGTGTGGCCAACGGGGGCACAATGGAATTGGGCCCCTACCGAGGTGGATTGCCTCTGCAAGCCACGTCAGGCACTATTCATCCCAGGCTCCTCGCTGCAAAAACGTGACGCGCACCCAACCACAAGGCCATTTATCTCAGCATTGACTTGCTAACTGCACAAAGGCTATACTGCATATAGATCACTGTCTGTTTAGTCACACTCGGTCTTTCTATAAGCAAGGTGCCAATACCATGCCTTTCAAGAAAAATGTTAGCAAAGGTGCGCAGCAACCAACTGATGCGAAAAGAATCTTCATCGCTCGTACAAATGAACTGCTCTTCTTCATCCATGACATCCTTGAGCCAGAAGAGCCTACTTATAACATTATCTCCATTTCAGGCCAGGGTGGCGTTGGCAAATCAACCCTGGTCGATCGCCTCATTGACGAGGCTCGTGCCACCAATTTCAAAGACTACTGCCTCACGACCAGAGTAGACGAGCGGCAGACGACGCCTGCTAGTATCATGCAACGCTTCGCTGACCAGTTGCGTGACGCCGGACAACCGCTCAAGAAATTTGAGGAAAAGCTTACCAGCTATAAAGCGTCTCTACGCAGGATGCAAGCTGGTCACAAGGAAGAAGAGGAGATGCTTGTACGTGAAACGGTAGATATTGCGGGAGCAGTGGCGGAGGATATCCCATTTGTAGGTGGGCTTATGCACAAGGGGGCCAACACGGTTACCGATATTCTCATTGAGAAAGGGCATATGAGTCAGTACCTCAAAGATGCTGCCAAACTAGAAGAAGCGATTGGAGATTTGACTAGGGCCTTCGTTAAAGACCTGAATCAAATAACGGAGACACAAGTAGGTATTGGATCCTATCGCATAAAACGCAAACATCGGGTTATTCTCTTTTTTGACACCTTTGAGCAGTTGGCTAGCGATGCAGTTCCCTGGTTACTCGACCATTTTCTGCAAGCTGATATCAGTCCAAACGTGGTCCTTGTGGTAGCAGGGCGTGACTCGATTGAAAGCTCTACATTCGATGACCCAAAACGCTGGCTCCCATACCTTGACAACCAAGACATTTACCTAATGACTCTAAACAGTTTTACAGAGCAGGAAACACAAGCTTTTCTTGAAAGAAGAGGCATTGCCGATCCTACCAAAATCAGCCAGATCTGGCACATGTCGCGTGGGCTTCCTCTCTATCTTGGTCTCTTGACCTGCAATCCACAGGGCAATATTGATCCTACTGCCGACGTCGTTGAGAACTTCCTACGCTGGATTCCTAAAGACGAAAACCTCAAACGACGACTAGCTCTTGATGCTGCCCTTTTCTCTCTGCCTTTCAACCAGGATGACTTAGCAGCTTTCACATACCTGGAACACCAACAATCCACACTCTATCGGTGGTTAATCGGACAACCCTTCGTGCGTAGCAATCCCCAAGACGGACGGCATATCTATCATGACTTGGCGCAAGAAATGTTCAGCCGCCATCTCTATCAACGCTCTCCTAGTGGGTGTCGTGCAACTCGTCAGGCTTTAGCCAATTACTACCAACAACGCATTGAGAAACTTCAGTCCGAAGGTGGCAAGGAGGTCTACAAATCTGACGAATGGCTGGAACTCACCCTTGCATCAGCACAGCAATTATTCTTGCTACCGGATGAGGACAGCCATAGGAGAGCCATTGAGCAGATTCTCATAGCAGATGAAGATGCGAGAGAGCGTGAAGAAATCGTGAGGGTGCTACGTAACCTTTCTCAAGAACACAGCAGCAACCAGATAAGTCCAGGGGTCCAATACTTCATAGAACAGCTATTACACTACATTGAGGCAAGCTTAGCACACCAGGATCAGGAGTTTGTGGCTGCCGCAAGTTCTCTATTAGAGAAAATAACTCATATGCCATCATTTTCAACAGAGGCATTGGCATACCTGTATCGTCGTCGGGGCCGTACCTATAGATATCTAAAAGAATACGAAAGCGCTCTTGCAGATTTTAATAAAGCTCTTGCGCTTGTAAGTAATTACGCCATTGCCTACTCAGGCCGTGGCGAAACGTATCGCCTCCTCAAAGACTATCGGCGTGCTCTCACTGACTTTGACTCTGCTATCGCCCTTGACAGTAGCGATGCATGGAGTTTGACCAAGCGAGGCCAAACTTATTATCTTCTCAAAGATTATCAGCATGCTATCCAGGACTATAATCAGGCTCTTGAACTGGATCCCAAGTATAAGTGGGCGTATATTAGTCGCGGGGATGTCTATTGCTATCTCAAAGACTACGAACGCGCTATCCAGGACTACACTCGTGCTCTTGAACTGGACCCGACGTATGCTACCGCTTATGTTGGCCAAGGCATAGCTTATAGAGCACTTAAAGAGTATCAGAGCGCTCTCTCTGATCTTGACCAGGCTCTTGAGCTGGACCCGAGCTCTGTTTGGGCCTACAACAATCGAGGTCTTACTTACAAGGAGCTCAAAGACTACCCACGAGCCATCCAGGACTATAATCAGGCTCTTGAACTAGATCCCAAGTATAAGTGGGCGTATGCTAACCGAAGGGGAGCTTATAGAGAACTCAGAGACTACCAGAGCGCTTTGGCTAATTTTGATCGGGCCCTTGAACTGGACCCCAACTATGCATGGGCCTATCTTGAAAGAGGATATGTTTACTTGTGCCTAAGAGACCTCTTACGAGCCAAAGCTGAATTTACGCGGAGTTGGGAATTAGACTCAACAAACGTAAACTAT
>JAFATZ010000198.1 GCA_019243675.1 Ktedonobacteraceae bacterium
TAAGAGATTGGTTTTGCCACACTCGGCATCGCCAAAGATTAAGAAGTGAGGACCAGCGGAGAGCAGGTCGATGTAGACTGGCTTGAGCTGGAATTCGTCCACTCCGATAGGCACTCCCGATGGTTGATTCGCGCCAGGCTGTGGTAAGTTTTGCCATTCGAGCAGTGAAGGTAGAAGGCGAATGGGCGGTGCTGGAGATTGCTTCCACGAGAGCTTTGTACGTTGCACCAACGCTTCGATGGACTGCTGCAATTGGTTGCCTCGTAGGTCGTGAATCCCGCCTACATAAGGCAGGGCCGCTTGAAACTGTAGTTTGTCTCTGGTTAATCCACGCCCGGCTATATCGGGTAATGATGCCGCCACAACTTTGCCGAACTCCGACTCGGTTGCTGTGTTGAGATGTAGTTCCAGCAGTGTACCGATGTTGTCGCGCAGTTTGGGAGGTACTTCAGCCCAGCGGTTGGCCGAGACGACAACGTGGATGCCGTAGTTTAGTCCCAGTGCGACGATCTCAATAAGCTCATTTTTCAGTTGCTCGAAGTCATTGAAAAGTTGCGCTAGGTTGTCGATGATCAAAAATACATCGCTATAGGGATAAGTGGTCAGTTCTCCTGCTTGACGACGGAGCCGATAAGTTGCCATGCTGTCGATGTGCTGTTTGCTGAAGAGGGTCATGCGCTCCTCAATGATTTTGCGCACCTGTTGCATCATGCGGCGGATTTTATCACCTTCCAGCCTCGTGCAGATCGTGCCTACATGCGGAGCACCGTCAAACGTCCCGATCAGTCCACCGCCGACATCAATACCGTATATTTGCACCTGCTGCGGAGAGTGGGTCACGAGCAGGGCTGCAATCAGCGTGGCTAGCAGTGTACTCTTGCCGGAGCGCGGTGAGCCTACAAGGGCCAGGTGCCCGCCGCTGCCAGAGAAGTCGAGCATTAGGGGCTGCTGCACCTGCTCTAGTGGCTTATCCAGCAATCCTATGGGGATAGTGAGGGGACCAAATGGCGCTGATGTAGGCCAAGCACTGCCGTCTAAATCGTTGTGCTGGCACATAGTGAGGATAGTGTCGAGCATCAATGCCTCTGGCAAGGGAGGTAGCCATACCTGATGGGCAGGTCTATGGTTTCCTGCTAGATGTGCCTCTTCCGCTAGGCGTTCAATAGCGACCTCCATTTCCGTACGAGCCTTGCCATCTGCTGTGTGAGTAAGCCGCCAAGTTGGCAGGGAGGCAACCATCGACGACATTAAGCTAGCAAGCTGTCCCGTGGAGGTGAACTCGCGTATCAGTGCAATAGGTGCATGCTCATCGAGGGATGATTTGTAGGGTGTTGAGATGAGCGCGGTCTTAAAGAGGCTGTAGATGCTGGTCCCTACTTTGAAATAGCCGACGCCCGGAGCAGAAGGCAAAAAGAAGGCATCCGGCTTGCCAAGTACAATCGTGCTCTCGCTAGCGCTGAAGGTGCGCAAGCAAATACGATAGCTGAGGTAGGTTTCCAGTCCTTTGAGACGACCTTCCTCTAGACGCTGGGTAGCTAGCAATAGGTGCATGCCCAGGCTGCGGCCAACACGGCCAATGCTGACGAAGAGATCCAAGAAATCTGGGCGGTTGGCAATCAGTTCAGCAAATTCGTCGATGATGATTAACAGGTAAGGCAGCGGCTCCAGGGCCGGGTTGTCTAGTGCTTGGTATTGCTTGATGTTGCTGAGATGGCCAGCGTCACGCAGGATGTTTTGGCGGCGCTTCTGTTCGCCTGAAAGTGAGGCGTACACACGGTCAATCAGGGTAGGGTCGTCTTCCAGGTTGGTGATGATACCAGCGACGTGTGGCAGAGCAGCGAAATTTGCGAACGTTGCTCCGCCTTTGAAATCAACTAGTACGAAGTTGACGACGCGTGGGTCGTGAGTGATTGCTAAGCTCGTGACAAGAGTACGCAGTAGCTCGCTCTTGCCTGATCCTGTTGCCCCAACAACCAGTCCATGTGGTCCCATGCCTTTGTCTGCAGTCTCTTTGAGGTCCAGCAGCAGGGGAGAGCCGTCTGCACGTCGACCAATGGGCACGCGCAGGATATCCTGTCCCGTGCGAGGTCGCCAAGTATCCGCAATCTGAAGGGCGTCAACGGAGGCTGTGTTGAGGAGATCCAGAAGTCGTGCATCTTGCGAAAGGTCTTGTTGCGTTCCTTTGTCCGCAAGGATCAATGGGGCAAGACTGCGTGCTATACACTCGCAGGTTTGCAGATCAGCACCATCTGCCGCATCACCCTCTACACGCTGTCCCCCCTCTTCTATTTTTTGAAATGTGAAGCTGCCACTATCTGAGATAGCAACACGAGCCTGTATCGCTGAAGGCTCCTGGCGAATAGTGTTGACGAGGCAGATCACAGTAACGCCGTGTTGGGCAGGGTCGGTGCTATTGCTATCAGTATTCTGCAGGAGCTGTTTGATGTCGGCAAGTTGTGCCAACTCGCTATCGGGTGTGAAACCATCCAGCACGAGCACGAGATGCGGCCTCATCAGTTTGGTTACAGCTTCTTGTTTTTGTTGGTTTAACTGGCGACGGCGTTCTAGCTCTCGCGAAATTTGCTTACTCAACAACTCCTGAAAATCAGTGATGGTATCAGCCAGTAAACAGAGTGGCTCGGAGGCGTGTGATTGCTCAGAGCGAACCTGATAGAGTCTACGTACATGTGGTAACCACTTGAGCCAGCTCCACTCTTGCGTCGCCTCAGTAGGGAAATAAGCTACAAAGCGTACATCTTCGGGCGAGTGAAAGGTTGCAAGCTGGCAGAGTATAGCACGCATCAAGGCACGAGTAGCCTGACTACTGCCAGTGATGGCGAGTGTACCAAGTGAGGCAATCGCTATTTCAATAGCAGCGTTGTCCAGGTAACTGTACTCTCTCTGCAAAGCCTCTGCCTGTGTACATAGTTCAGGAACATACTGGATTGTAGGGTCAAGCTCCAGACGAACAGGACGGCATAATGGAGTCACTCCTACTCCTAGGCGCACGTGCAAAAAATCCTGATCATCTGGTCGACGTTCCCATAACTGTGGTTGCTCCAGGTCTCGGTGTGTGGCAATAGTGAGCAAGGTTGAGGAGTCAGGATAGAGGTGTGCATCCATCTTTCTTTGCAGTTGGACCGTTTTGCTCAATTCTACACGTAGGCTGCTGAGGCGATCTTGATAGACCTTTTGCTCTTCTGCCTGCCGTTTTTTTGTTGCTTGTGCTTGCTGAAAGCGAATGAGCATGCCCACACCAACTGAGAGGAGCGCTGTACCTGCTAA
>JAFATZ010000021.1 GCA_019243675.1 Ktedonobacteraceae bacterium
CTCATTACGAACGTGACGCCAGATGTAGAGGATGATCAGCCCAACAACAGCAAGAGCGATAACAATATCTAGATCATGGAAGATAGGGCCGAGGGTCGCTATGTTCTTGCCAAGGATAGTGCCGACGTAGGCCAGCGCGAGGCACCACGGGAAGGAGCCAAGGAATGTATAAATACAAAACTCTAGAAAAGGCATCTCTGCTATACCAGCAGGCAGCGAGATGTAGGTACGCACAACAGGAAGAAGGCGTGAGAAGAAAACTGTTGCACTACCCCACTTGTGGAAAAACTCATCAGCTCTATCAGCATCGTGCTGCGAGATTAATATGTAGCGACCATATTTGAGCATCAATGGCCGTCCACCACTATAACCAATACTATATGCAACAATAGAACCAATAAGACAGCCTACAGCGCCTGCTAAAGCGATTAACGCTAGACCTACGATAAAATTTGTACCGTGCAAAATTTTTCCGCTGACAAGCATAATACCAGCAACAGGCATGACAACTTCGCTGGGAAGTGGAATGCAGCAACTCTCAATAGCCATAGCCAGGACAATACCCAACAGACCAGTCGAGACATAGAGATTGGTAATCAGCGTGGTTACTATATCAGTTACATGTGCTAACAATTACAAAGCCTCCTTCGCAAATTTACATCTTTGCACCATAGTAGCATAGTTTGCGAAAAGAGGCTAGGATTTAGACAAAAGATATATTCTCAGTCAAGGTCATCATACTTCTGCTGAGCAGCTTCAAGGCGTGCAGTATGTAGTGCAGCGGACTGATGGCGACTACGAGTTGAAGTGTCATGCCTTGCATCTCTGATGAGCTTAGTAGTACGATGTTTCGAAGTATCCTTTCCTCTCGTTGCTAATCTATCTTTTTGCTGCCTCATCCTTTGAGTATCTGCCTCACCCTGGGTGGATAACACACGATCAGTAGGCAGAGCGTACCCTTCTACGTCGTATACTGCTTCAGTCACTCGAGTACGGCTATCCGCATAGTTGTAGCCATCAGCAGACATCGCTTCCTGTGGCATCTCAGTCGATAGGTACTCATCGTGATGGCGAGAAAGATAGGAGAACAACATGAGAGATATAGGAATGCTAAGAAGCAATGCTGCCAGCCCACCTATTAAACCACCAAGTACCCAAGAGTTGAGGGTATTACCATACCAGAGGACTAGTGCGGCACTAGCGATAAGCACTAGTGCAGTAGCAACAGGCTTCATCAGTCTGTGCATCCTTTCCAGACTTCATGAATAAAGGAAAATGACTGTAGCATAATTATAGCAGAAATAAAGAGGAAGCACAAGAGAATAAGCTCTAGGGTCACTCAGGAGTGACCAATGTCCTATACTTCACAGGGCTTCCTTACCTCTCATATCTTGGTTCGTTGTTAGAGGTGAAGACATTTGACAAAGGGGATTTACATAAACGTTGAAATGTGCAACATGTGACCTGCCACTCTCCCCAACACGTACCATTTGTCCGCGCTGTGGAACGCCTAGAGCAGGAAAACAATCAAAGATAGCAGTTAGCTCATGGGTTCCGTCAGCAGGAACTATCTTAGCCTCTCTGCAGAGGAGACAAAATGGCGAACAGCCTCAAGTAGAACAAGAAACCCTCCATTCTGCGCCACAACGCACTACAGTCGATACACCTTTTACATCACAGACTGCAGCACAATCATATCAATTGCCACCGTTGACGAACGGGGAATCTTCGCCAGTTCCTGATACAACCACTCCTCATAAAATCACTCCTTTGCATACATTGGTCACATCCCCACAGGTAGGCTTTGCTGTTGCAGGGTTGTGTGTCATTCTAGCGGGACTACTTTTAGCCTTTGTGTCTTTTATGACAACTTCTCCTCATCTGCTCTCTTCGCAAGCTAGCACCAGCGCCAGACTAAGGGAAAAGGTCACGCCGACTGCATCTCTGCCTACAGCTACACCGACAGTTGCATTCCCGGGTCTGCAATACATTGATAACGTCCAGACGGCCAGCGCCATAAACCTTACCACAGCCGAGCCGACACAATTAACAACTAGCTTCAGGAGAAACCAGCGTATTTATGTCACTTTGGATGTGCATAGTGGTGGTCAGGCTGGGGCAATGTGCTTGCATTGGCTACTGAACGATAAGGAAATGTTCGCAGTCTATGGCATAGCATTGCCAGCGAACATTTCAATGACCTACTCCTACGCCACCTATGGGATTGCCGGGTCTGGAGCGGTAGAGGTCTCCTGGGCCAGTACTTCAGCTTGCAAGGACCCCATATTAGCCCAAGTGGTCTCTTTCACTGTTAGCCCTTAGTGCTATCGCAAGCCTACTAGCAACAAACTTCCTATAATAACTATAAGAATAGTCATTGAAGTGATAAAGGCGACACGTATTACTGCAGCACGGTGTCTGGCACGAGCACGTAGATCACTGACGCGCTCATCTTCTGCTGGACACCAATGGGCAACGCCACAGTAGGGACACAGGGGAAAGAGTTCGTAGGGAGGGCACAGAGCGATACCACCGGAGTGCGTGGTTTTTCCGTAGTTATATGTACCAATTTCGTACCGAATCTGTTCACTCTCAAACACAGCGCGGCAATGTACACAGCGCAAGAGGAGGTACTCACTCCAATCTGCTGCATGACACTTTGGACAAGCCATGGGCAAGTTCTTCTGCTCACTACCTCGCGCACAGGACCAGCGATGTCGGCAGCGATGACAGTAGAAGGCATCCTGTTCAGCTTTGGCCATGCTACCACGTAGCATGCCTAAGCTGCGCAACGCACTTGCCTGCTGAGGAGAAAGTGTATAGGCCATATCGACTAGGTCTACGTGCTCAGTGAGACCGTCGTCTAGAGTGGGAAAGTCGTAGTAGCGCAGGCGATCTCTGCGTGCTAAGGGTGATACCTGCGTGCTCTTTGCGGGTCTGCGACTGACCCCTTGTCCAGTTGTAGAGAAATGGCGTCCATTCTGCAGGTGTTGCGCACGACGCGCATCATAGATTTTACGCTCCTCGGGATCGTTCAGTGTCTGGTAGGCGGTAAGTAGCTCACGCATCCGCTCGTGAGCGTCGTCACCTTTGTACACGTCGGGATGATACTGTAGCGCGAGCTTCTTGAAGCCGGCTTTTATAGCGCTTGGAGGTGCGTCCTCGGGTATACCCAGTATGGCGTAGTAATCAAGAAAAGTATTCATGCGTAGTTGGCACTCGGGTTGTGTTCTTCAGTAAGGTTGCTCTAGAATGGATAGCGTTCACAATTATAGACGAATGAACTGGTATCAAGGTTGTGCAAATGCAAAAACTAGCACAAGCGAAAGCTTGCGGTGCATAGAGAAAATTGGCAGGCGGTCTATGCGTGCGGCAGCAGTAACCTGGCTGGTATTTCCCACAGATATCTCCTCATATCGCCGTTCAGGCTCTTCTAGCATCGAACAGAGGGAAACTCGTACTCAATTAGTTACTCGTAAAACGAGGAGAAGGCGAACTTTTCGCAGACGGATTTGGATCTATCTCTGTACCAGCGGACGCTGCGCCTCCTGCACATGATGTGCCATCATCTCGTGATAGTCCTCCCCATCGTTGCAAACTGGGTCAGTATGAATAATCACATCGGAGGCACCTTCGATATCGTGGAAGAGGCGATGCCTTACCTCTTCTGCGATGGCGTGTGCTTTGACCAGGGTAAGTTCAGGATCGACCTCAATGTTCATAGCGATGTGTAGCGTATGCCCAACCCAGCGCGCACGCACCTCACACACCTTCTCCACGCCAGAGACGCTGCTAGAGGATGCGATGATGCGTGGCACAATGCGGGCATCGACGGCATCGAGCAAGCGCTGGAGGACGCTACGCGTTGTTGAATACACCACCGTCACGATCACAATCGTAATAACGATACCAGCAATGGGGTCTGCGATGGGCAGGCCAAAGGCTGCAAACACCAGACCAATAAAGGCCGCCAGTGAGGTGAGTCCATCAATACGCGAGTGTTGCCCATCGGCAATGAGGGGCACGCTGTTGATGCGCTTGCCGACGGAAATTTTGTATTGTGCCAGCAGTTCGTTACCTGCAACCCCAACTAGGGCTGCAGCCATACTGAGAACTAAATGTGTAGGGGCAACTCCACTTGCCAGCTTTTGAATCGACTCAACCGCGCTCGCAACGGCGCTGGCAATAATGACCAGCACAATGAAAATGCCTGCCAAGTCCTCGCCGCGATGATAGCCATAGGTGTAGCGCTGGTTGGCAGCACGACTGGAGACGATAAAGGCAATCCACAGGGCAACGGTAGTCAGTACATCTCCCAGATTGTGCAAAGCATCGGCGAAGAGGCCAGCACTTCCGCCAATTGCAGCAATACCAAACTGAATGAGCGCGACGAGTAGCATGCCAGCGGTGGAGATCTGCACGGCTCGTAATCCTGCTTTGTTGCCGTACAAGTCGGCATTGACTGTGCCATGTACATGCCCGTGCCCATGCACGCCTTCTGTATCATGAGTATGTTCGTCGTGATTGTGGTCATGGGTGTGAGTAGTATGATCGTGCTCATCATGGTCGTGGTGATCGTGCATGGCCCTCTCCTAGTGATATAGCTTTGTCTTGCCGCTTTCTTGTTATTCTACGATATTTTTGCTGGCACTTCACCTGTAGACTGTTCTTCAACAGGGCTTTGCCATTCTGCTACTCCTGGCCAAAACCCCGCGCCCGACGCGGTGAGAGCAGTGGTGTGGTGCGTGCGTTCGCACGCACCACACCACTGCTCTCTTCTTATCGGGTGGGGCTGGGCAACCACTGAGGCCCTTTTTTACCAGAATGGCAAAGCCCTGTGTTCTTCAACGTAGCTGCCAAGAAGTTCTGTTTCCCTAGTGAGATTGAGCTGATGTGTTAGAATTCATGCACATATTAGCTCATATGTACACCATACGCAAAGTAGCCCCTGATGCCTTCGGGTCGGAGGGGGTAGAGAATGTTGCAGTGCATCCAGTACGGATGGTCGTTCCCCGTACAAAAGAAACAGAAACGAAGCGTGTGCAATAAAACGCTCTGGTTTTTGGCACTGTTCTCAATGCTTTGGCTCTATAGAGATAATGTCGTCGATATCGTCAAAGAACTGGCTGACCTGACAAGTAAAGCCTGGAAGATGGGGTGATTTTAACGTATCAGTTTTGTACAACGTGCTGTGAAGTTTCAGTTCGGCCTCTTCGCGACGGTAGAGGTCAAGGCGCTGCTCGATCCAATTGATAATCCAGTATTCGAGGACGCCACGACGTGAGTAGAGCCAAAGCTTGAACTCACGATCTCGACGTTCGTTTAGTGTGCCAGGTGAGAGTATCTCGACCATCAATTCAGGTGCAGAATGGAGCTTGCCGTCTGGCTGGCATGCTAGAGCATAGCGTTTTTTGCTGATCCAAACAACATCTGGTACCACATCATCATCAGCGTCAAAGATCACTCCCGGTTCATGGACAGCTATGCCCGATTTTGTTTGACGACTCCACACTTGCAGCAGTTCCCAGATTCGCGTGCAAACAAGCTGATGATGTAAATGGGGTTGCTTTGACACGTATAGCTCTCCATCAATGATTTCGTACTGCTTACTGTCGTCTGGCAGTATCTCCATGTCTTGTGAGGTCCAGCGTAAGGTTTTCATAGTATTCCCAGCCATTCTGTAGCACATGTACGTTAGAAGTATCTCTATCTCGCTCAGATTATAGCATGGAGAGCTATTGCTGTCTATAGAGAATGCTTGCACACGTTACACAAATCAGTTATTAGTACTACTGCACTTCGTTACCAATACACGTTAATGTTACTATATCCGTAGCATACCTTTTAATAGCAAGCTCACTAGCTATTCGATATCTGTGATATTGCAGTTTCTACGATGTCAAGAAGAGATACACCCAGGGAAGGAACGCACGTAATGAACACACCTCTGAAGTGGTATGCCTATGGGCATGATTTCGGTAATGCGGAGATTGGCGGTGTGGTGGCATACAAGGATCAGATACTTTCGCGCAGTATCCCGACAGCATTTGCCAAGGTAGATACCTCTGCTATGAAAAGTCTTGGCGTTGAGATGGAGAATGCCTATGTGATCCGCATGTATGGTGAGGAAACCGCGTACGCCGTTGGCGAACTAGCTCTGCAACAAGCTATAGAAGCCTATAACGGGCGTGGCGATATGCAGCGTTATGCTAGCCATTTCAGCTTGCGGGGACTGCTCACCGTTGCCTCGCTACTCATCCCCGACTCGGTTTTCGGTCTCTATGTGGTTGCTGGCTTGCCTGCCGAAACCTATATCAAGAATGTAACGTTGCGTAGTGAGATCAAGGCCGCACTTGACGGAACCCACCTTTTTAACTTCAACGGTCAGATGCGCTCTGTGACAGTCGAAGTCGCCGTCGTGGTTATGGAAGGTGCAGGTGCGCTTATTGCCTATGGTGAGCGAAAAGGCGGTAAAACGATGGAGAGCGCCGTCGTTGATCTTGGAGGCCGAACTACAGACCTCTACGTAGCACGTGGTCAGGTTCCTGTAACCGATTTCTGTAAGGGCAAGCCCTTGGGCGTTGAAACGGCAACGCAGTTGCTCATCGACTTATGTGAGCGCAAGTATGATCGCACACTTTCGCTACTGGAGGCGCGTGAGATCATGCATAGCTTTGCCTCTAATGGGCAGAGTGCCTTCCCAGATATCAGCGTCTATGGGCACTCTATTGCAGGCGAGAACCTAGAACGTCTGGCTTCCGAGGCCGTTACACAGATCGGGTCCGAGATTGTATCTTTCGTGTCATCAGCGTGGCGGCAGAATGATCGAGGAGCCGTTGCTGCCAGCTTTAGACCCGTCCTCTGCATTGGTGGTGGCGTCTATTACTTCTACGCTGCTATGAAAAAACGTATTCCCCACCTCTCGCGCCCGGAAGATCCGATTCATGCCAATGCACTGGGATATTGTACGCTGGCCAGTCGGCTCTTGCAACGTAAAGTGGCCACCACCGTCGTCGTCAATGGTGTCAGCGTCAACGGCCTTTCCAGGGTCTAAGGAGGAAATAATGTCGGAAGATGTGGAGCAATACCAATATTTCACAGTTGGATTGCTCAAAAACTCATTTGCCCTAGAGGCGCTCAAGGATGATGCTTTGAAGCATCACATGATTGACCATCCCGACAAGTTGATCGCCTTGCGCCTCACGGAATATTACGACTTGCTCGCTCGGGTTGCGCCCAGGCATCTGGAGACTCCACTCTTCACGACAAGCGGCACGGGGGTAGAGGACAGCTTCGGGGAAAGCCTTGCTGTAGAACGTGAGGTTCAGCCTGTTGACGAAATCATCGTGGCGTCTCCTAATGCAGAGCAGAACGCCGAAGAAGCAGCCGACTATTGGGCAAAATTGTAAGAACTGACAGAGCAAACTATGCTACATTTCGCAAACGCAAAATGTAGCATAGTTTGTGACTCACTCTTTGGTAGCTACTTTGGCCAAGAGATTGCCCTCCATGCCAATCGAGGGTAACAATTGTGCCTGTGCCTGGGTACTAAGCGGCAGGCCCCACAGCTTAATGAAGCCGAGAGCCGCATTGTGGTCGAACTGGTCGCCGCTCTCATAGGTCGCGAGGCCGTGGCTGTACAAAGAATGCTCAGATTTACGCCCGACGACGCTACATTGCCCGCTTGAGAACCGAATGCGTATAGTGCCGCTGACGAAGCGCTGAGTGCTCTGTACATAGGAAGCGAGATCCTGATGCAGAGCACTATACCACTGGCCGTTGTAGATGAGACGTGCGTACTCGCTGGAGACGCCCTCTTTGAAGCGAGCCTGCTCGCGGCTGAGCGTGAGGCTCTCCAAAGCACGGTGGGCCATATGCAGCACGGTAGCGGCAGGAGCTTCATAAATCTCGCGGGACTTGATGCCGACGAGGCGATTCTCAATGGAATCGATGCGTCCCACGCCGTAGCGGCCAGCCAGCTCGTTGAGCGTCTCAATGAGGGTCACCCCATCAATCTCTACGCCATTGAGGGCGATGGGGATGCCATGCTGGAAGGTGATCTCGCTATAGGTAGGCTGCAGGTGCGCTGCGGCGGTGGGACTGGCTGTCCAGGCGAAGGCTTCCTCGGGTGGCTCGATCCAAGGGTCTTCCAGAATGCCACACTCATTGCTACGGCCCCATAGGTTTTGATCCACCGAGTAGGGGCTGGCTTTGGTGGCTTGCACGGGAATGCCATGCTCGGCGGCATAGGCAATTGCGTGATCGCGGGTCATGCTCCACTCGCGTAAGGGAGCGATGATCTTGAGATCAGGCGCGAGGGTGGCAATCGAGACATCGAAGCGCACTTGGTCGTTGCCCTTGCCTGTGCAGCCGTGAGCCACCGCTATCGCTCCCTCCGCGTGCGCAACCTCTACCAGCAGGCGTGCAATCAATGGGCGTGCTAGAGCCGTTGCCAGAGGATAATATCCTTCGTAGATTGCTCCGGCTTGCAGCGCGGGCCAGACGAAGTAGCGCACGAAGTCGGCTCGGGCATCGACGATAAGGGCCTTGACCGCGCCAATCTTTCTGGCTTTGTCGGCAATCGCCTCTATATCGCGTTCGCTGCCCACATCAATAGTTAAAGCAATGACGTCGAGGCCGTATTTTTCTTGTATCCAGCGGATGGCCACTGAAGTGTCCAAACCGCCAGAATAGGCGAGTACTACTGTTGACATATGTCTACTACTCCTCTACCAGAGCTATGCTACAGCGTCCGACCAGTTGTTCAACGGTGTATTTGAAGACGGCAGCACGTTCCTGCCATGCTGCTTGTGCTTCCTGCAGGCGCTGCTGCACCTGCTCGAAGCCAGGATTACCTGCACCACCCAGATGGTTGCGGACCTTCAGGCGTGCTACGAGTTGCTCTTGGCTCTCCGCTGGTAGTGGCATGTGCCGATCCAGTTGCGCTGTCACCTCGGCTCCGACGATACGATAAGCATCGCGGAAGGGCATAGCCCCGGCTACTGCTAGCTCGTAGGCGCGGTCGGCGGCGAACAACTCAAAGCTACAGGCAGCGAGAATACGTTCAATGTTAACCGTAAGCTTGCTCATCACCAGAGAACAGATGTCCAGGCTCTCCTGCACGAGATCCAGCGCTTCCATGAATGGACGTTTGGTCTCCTGGTAATCCATGTTGTAGCCGGAGGGTAATCCACTGACGATACCAAGAATTTGTTGTTGCAGTGCCAGCATAGTTTGTGTGCGTGCGCGCACCAACTCCATCACGCCCAGGTTACGCTTCTGCGGCATAATGCTGCTACCCGTACACAGTTCCTGTGGAACAGAGAAGAAGCCATACTCGGCCGTCGTGAAGAGCAGGATATCCTGTGCCATCTTACTCAAGTCGAGCATGATCTGTGCAAGAACCTGCACAATGGCCGCCTCTATCTTGCCACGACTGTTTTGTGCGTAAATGACATTATTCTGCACACGAGCAAAGCCGAGTAGTTGCGCACTGTACTGGCGGTCAATGTTGAGGGGCACACCGTAGCCGGCGGCTGAACCGAGCGGCGATTGATCGTTGAGGGTGTAAGCTGCCGTGAGCAGTTGCTCGTCATCAAGCAGGGCCTCGGCGAAACTTGCTGCCCACAGGCCAACCGACGAGAGCATGGCGCGCTGCATATGAGTATATCCCGGCATGGGCACATCTTTATGTGCCAGGGCAAACGCTAGCAATGTAGTACACAGATGCGCCAGTTTTGCCGCTACCTTGTGCATTTGTTCCTTGCCGTACAGGCGCAGAGCTACGAGCACTTGGTCGTTACGCGAACGGGCCATGTGTATCTTCTTGCCCGCCGAACCAGCTACCGCTGCCAGATAATTCTCAATGCTCGTATGCACATCCTCGTCCGACGGCTTGACCAAGAACTCGTGTGCCGTATCTAGCTCAAGGACGTTGCACAGGGCTTCTTGCAACGCATTGTACTCGTCCTCGGTCAAGATACCGATGTGCTGCAACATGGCGGCATGGGCAAGCGATCCCCAGACGTCGTGACGAACGAGGCGGGCATCGAGAACGCTATTCTGCGCTGCCTCAAAGCGTTCCACCTGTTCGTTTAAGTGATACCCTTTTTGCCATAGCTTTGTCATCCGTGTGCTCCCTTATGGCGCTGTAGTGTCTGATGCGTTTGCGACGGTATAAGAAGGTTTCCCCTGCTGAGCGAGCTTCGCCAACTGGTTGCGACGCGTAACCAGTTGAAAAGGTAAACCACGCAAGTGGGCTACTGCTGCGCATTCCTTCTGGTTGAAGCTGGCACTGCTAATCGAACGCACGTCTGGGAAGAACAGGCCGCTATTGGAGGAGCGTGAGCGAATGTCGATATTGCCCTTGTAGAGATCAACGACGTACTCACCATTCACTGCCACTTGCGTCCTGGCGATGAAGGCGTCAATAGCATCCTTTAAGGGATGAAACCATTCACCATGATAGACCATTCTTGACCAATGTGCATCAAGTTGACGTTTAAGCTGAACCTCCTCTTTCGTCAAGCAGAAGAGTTCTAAGTCGCGATGTACTTTGAGCAGAATGGTTGCAGCGGGAGCCTCGTAAATTTCGCGGGATTTCAAGGCCATGATGCCGTCTTCGAACATGTCTATCTTGCCGATGCCGTTAGCTCCGCCAACAGTGTTCAATTGGTCAATGATCTTGTCGAGCGGCAGATGTTCGCCATTGAGAGCAATGGGTAAGCCGTTTTGCCAAGTCAACGTAATCGTGGTAGGCTTGTCGGGGGCTTTCGTAGGAGGGGTGAGCCACAGCCAGATAGAATCTGGTAGTTGAGTGTCAAGCCCAATACCACCACTAGCAATCGAGCGACACCACATCGTTTTATCGTCACCACCTGCAATCAGTTCATCGACGGGTATGCCAAAGTGTTCCATCAGCAACTGTTCTTCGCCGCGTGTGAGATCAAAGTCACGCACGGGTACGAAGACGGCCAGACCCGGGGCAAACAGGCTAAAGACGTTGTGCATGCGATATTGATCATTGCCTTTACCACTGGAGCCTTCCATCAAGGCATCGCAGCCAAGCTCCAGAGCCTTTTCAGCTACAATAGAGGCAATCAACTGGCGTGTCATAGATGTTGAAACGGGATAGCCGTTATAATCCGAGTTCGCCTGAATAGCCTTAGTGAGCCAGTTCTGGGTGAACTCCTGTTTGGCATCGAGAATAATCGGTGTGATGCCTAATTTCTTAGCACGTTCAATGCTCTGCTGAATCTCCTCCTGTCCCTGGCCTACATCCACGCTGATAGCAAAGAGCTGCTTCGCATGGTACTTTGACTGTGAAAGTTTGACGCACAGGCTAGAGTCAAGCCCACCGGAATAGGCCAAAGCAATGGTATTGCCTTGAGGAACCTCAACCTCTGCGAGTTTGTGAAGTGCCAGTTCGAGTGCGCTACTGTTAGTCATCGTCATTGTAAAATCCTCCTTCAACAAAAGGTGTCTGTGGAAGGAGTCGGGCAATAAAAAACCCCCCGACCCTTCTGAAAAACATTGATTGAAGGGACGAGAGTGCATGGCGTTTGCCCTGGACACACCCGTGGTGCCACCCTGTTTGCCTTTCAATCCGCGAGAAGTCACGCATCTTCGCGCCCCACAGCGTTGTTACAGCGTAACATGTCGCGCAGAAAGACCACTTTGTCTAGTTATTTCACTGCGTGGGAACCGCCCACCTGCTCCTACTTGCCCTTCTGTCAAGTCAAACAGAAGACTTTCTTCGGCTAGCCGCTCACGAAGGCGTTCTGAGGAGGCGTTTCCATTCCGAACTTTCACTCTGCTTCGGATCGCTGTCGGTCGCCGCTCTCATACTCTGTTCGTTCAACGCGGGTCAGTTCATCTATATCGTTGTTTCCCTGCTTTAAGGATAGCAGGTAGAAGAGGGGAATGTCAACTGCAAAATTAAGAATTTATCAGGATTGGTCCTACTTGGAAGGCTGCGGCTGAGGACGCTCAGGAATGATCAGCCGACCAAATCGGCGGCGGAGAAAAAGAAGAATATCGTGGTAAGGTTTGCGATCTCGTGTCCGATATAGTTTGCTTGGTCCAGTTTGTGGTCGTCTGGGAAGGGGAAGTCCTTGTTCAGCGTGCTCTATCCAAGAGACGAGACAAGAAATAGCGAGTTTTTCGGCTCGGCAGTAGAGAGTTTCTGGTGTATCGTTTGCGTACAAGGGAGGGACAACGACTTCGACAATATCACCGCGGTCAATCCCTGCGTTGATAAAATGAATTGTTGAGCCGATCTTATTAAAATCTTCGTGATAGAGAGCAAAAAAGAAGCAATGGTTGCCCCGATAGTCAGGGAGATAGCCGCCATGAATATTCAAGATGAAATCGCTGGCGGCTGTTAAGACTGATTGATTTAGAATGGAGGTTCCCATGACAATCGTGATATCGGGAGCATGACGGCGAAGAAGTTCTGGCACTTCCGGGCTGTTAATCCATTGGACTCGTAGGAATTCACAGTTTGTGGGTAAGGGTGTTGAGCGACTATCGGGGAGGGCAAAGTAGCGTTGGCGATAAGCGTTTAAGCCAAACAATTGACGTCTGAGATAGTGATACATGGCATAATAATAATCTTTATACCGTTTGAGAAGAAATAATCTGTGCCTCTGTTCATGCGCTGGTTCCTCAACGATGGCTGCAACCTGGAACGTAGCACATAATGTAGCAATAAGATATCGGTGATGGGCTTCGTCTGAACAGAGAAGAACAAGCTTTTTTTTAGTACCATCTCCAAGACTCTTTCTCACCATTTGTGGGTCGTGTGTTTGCTTGGCATTCATAGAGACTACTGGCCTCTCGATTGACCCCCAAGAAAGGGGTAATGTAAGACTTGCTCATAGGTGCGCCTCTTCCAGAGCATATATGACCAATTTTCGTTAACCTCATGAGGATGAGATACAAGACAAGGTTGTTCAGGAAGCTGAGTTAACAGAGCATTATGCTGCCTAAGCCAATCATCGTTGTAAATAGTATCTTGGTAGCGATATCCTTCATCTGGTAAGAGAGCAACAACTGTGGCATTAGGATGCTGCTGCGCCCACCACCGACTAACTAGAAAGGCTGCACCACTGGTACCTCCCATATAGAGCGCATGCGTTCTATGGAGTATACGTGTGGCTAAAAAAGCTTCCGCTGCGTTGACCCAATGGATCTCGTCAAAAGCCATGTGTGCCACATTTTTGGGCATTAAACTGTTGCCAAGTCCCCGTAGGAGCCGTGGCTGATCAGGGAGTCCGAATAGAACACTTCCATGAGTATCGACGCCAGCAACGGTAAGTTGAGGAAATAGCATTCGTAAGTAGTTGCTGGTTCCACATAGGGAACCGCCAGATCCCACAGTTCCAATGAGGCAGTCCACATGGCCTAGAGCCTCTACAAGCAGTTCGGCTACTGGCGTATATGCCTCTGGATTGTGTGGGTTGTCGTATTGAGAGGGCCAGAAGTAGCCGGGATGCTCTTCTTGTAAAGATTTTATGCGGTCCAGGCGCACTTGCTGAATGCCAGTATACGCCTCCACACCCGAGACAATTTCAACATGCGCACCCAACTCTTCTAGCCTCCGTTTGAGGCTCGTATCGATGACTGGATCGCTCACGAGTATAAGCCGATAACCCCGCAAAGCGCAGATCATAGCCAGTGCTAGTCCGAATGTCCCAGAGGAGGTTTCAATGATAATGGAGCCGATGTCAAGCAAACCTGCTTGCTGTGCCCGGTCCAGAATAAAATGCGCAGGAAGCAGCTTCATCAAGCGGAAGGCTACTACATAGAAATTGTCTGTGATACGAATAAGTGTAGGAGCTTCAATAGCCTCAATCGTAGTCGGATATATTTTTCTCATGCAGTATTTTTCCTCGGTGAAGTTCTTTTCTCAGTGCGAAAACGGTGGGAGATGTGAAATCCCATCTCGAAGAGGTGAGTCAAAATCATCTGAACCCGCTCTTCTAGCTCTGCTATTTCAGGATCAAAGAGGAAACCGACGATGGTGCCACTATGAGCGACCTGGAGACCAAGTGCTCCGGTTTTGCTGGCTAATTGAAGGAGCCGATCAAAATGTGGTTTGGGAAGATACCGCTGATTTATGTATGCACTGGCAGTTGTTACTCGACCAAGTAGGTAAGGGTCATGGAGGGCAATTGCTTTGCGCAGCCCAGCAAGAAGGACTCTGAATGCTTCAATTTCTTGGTGGCTATAGTGGATAGGAGTGAAAGTTAATGTGTCAATACCTTGTCCAGTTGCATCTGTGTTAAAACCAATAATTTCCAGTACGGGAAGGGGTTTGTGAAATTCTTCGAGAACGATGCCTTCTCGCTGAGCGAAAAGAACTGTTTGCTGAGTGTCAAACATGATAGAGTCAGAGGCTTGCTCCGCTTGGACAGCAATCTGTGCAATCTCTTCGGGAAGGAGGTGGAATGAACATGCCTGGGCCACAGCACGAATGGTCGCACAAACGTCGCTAGTAGAGGAGCCGAAGCCCATTTTTAAGGGGATATTGCTATTGAGCTTCAGATGTCCTCCATGCCCGCTTCGATTGCAGTAGTGTAATGTCAGCTTGGCGGCCTGGAATGCTTTACTGTGGGTAGCAGGCTCTACGATGATCTCGCTGTTTGGGGTAACTGTAAAAGTTACCTCTGTGTGAAAGAGCATACAGGGTAAGGTAACGAGTCCATAATGAAGATATCCCTGTTCATCAGCGAACATGCCTTGAAGTAACTCTCCATGATGAGCGTATGCTTGCCCATGACCAACTTTGAGGTCTACTTCCGACACAGCCATAGACAAATCCTACCTTACCTACCTACAAGAGACCAAAACGAAGCCTAAAGAAGCTGTTGCAAGGTTCGACCGAAAGCACTTTCACCACGTACATATTTCTCTGGCAGACTCCCAGTAAGCAGGCAACAAGGCTTTCTTCAGCATATCGTCACTACAGATGCTTTTGATTCTACACATTTAGGTCTTCTTTGACAAGGCACTAGTACTATTTTACATTGAAAAGTCGCACTTGTGCTCCATAGGCCGTGCGGCATCCATCTTTTGGGACTTTTAAAATCGTGAGACACTGTATCCATCTCAATGAGCATGGTGAGCAATTCTGACCCCGTGCTTACGGTACACCAGTTTTGCCGCCACAGTTTTAAAGGTCCTGCTACTTTGGTAGTTTCTGTGATAAACTGCCAGTATGAATACGAATGTCGTACCCAAAGTCTCACCCGATGCCGATGGACGGAGTTCTTCTAGAAATCGTTTGTTCCGCAGGAACAAGGGCACAGCAACCGAGAGAGCACACAAAAGAATAAACTGAATAATTGAAGGTGCATTACTGATTATGACAACTTGGGTAGTATTTATTGAGAGTAACACGAGTGGTACAGGCCGTCTTTTCATTCAGAGAGCTGCCGACTATGGACTGAAACCAATTCTTTTAACAAGAAATCCTACCCTTTATAAGTCTATGGGCCTAGAGGAAGAGGAAGTCCTTTGCGTTGATACCCAAGACGAAGATGCTTTGTTCGAAGCTTGCCTGCACTTGGGGAAAAGAGGTAGGCTGGCTGGAATCACCTCAAGTTCAGAATATTTCGTTGGAGCGGCAGCGTGCCTTGCTTCCCGCTTTGGCTTGCCTGCACTTGCGATAGAGGTTATCGAGTCCTGCCGAGATAAAACGCGTCTTTGCCAATATCTTCAATCTGTTGATGTGCGAGTTCCCAGGTTTCAGGAGGCAGGCTCCATCTCTGCTGCTATAGAGGCTGCGCAGTACATAGGTTTTCCAGCGGTTCTCAAACCAGTGATTGGTACAGGAAGTAGAGGGGTCAAGTTATGTCAGAACCTGAGTGCTGTCGAGGAACAGGCGACGAGACTTTTGCGTCAGGAACGTAATGAAAGAGGATTGTCAGAGCCTCGTCGCATTCTTGTCCAGGAGATGATCGTAGGTTCTGAGTTTTCTGTTGAAACGTTTGGAGACACGATTATCGGAATCACAGCGAAACACATAGGTATCCCACCTTTTTTTGTGGAGACCGGTCATGATTATCCGGCTCGATTAACATCCCAGTCTGCCTTGCAGATTGAGAAAATAGTGCGAAAGGTACTGCACTCTTTGAACTATAATTGGGGACCAGCACATATCGAGTTGCGTTTGACCGAGGAGGGGCCTGTCATTATTGAGGTCAACCCTCGTCTAGCAGGTGGGTATATTCCAGAACTCGTTCTGTATGCCCAAGGCCTTGATCTGATTTCAGCAACACTTATAGCTGTAGTCGGCCAACAACCTCAACTCAAGAAGGAACGAAATCACTTTGCCTCTATTCGGTTTCTTATGGCAACTGCAGAGGGAGAGATCGTCAACATCACCGGAATTGATGAAGCACGTGCCTTACCTACTGTTGTTGATATACAAATCTACAAGCAAGCAGGGGATGTAGTGCAAGTGTATGGCGATTTCAGAGATCGTATCGGTCATGTGATAGCTGCCCATCCGTCCTCTGAACTAGCTATTTCTTGTGCAGAACAAGCCCACAAATGTATCAAATTCGCCTATAATCCCTCTAACATAAAGGATAGTTACGAGGAGCGCTAAATGGAAAATACGGGGAGAATCGTAGAAGGTCTGACGCCCACGGCTCGAAGAATTATCTTTGATGCTAGAGCTGAGCAAGGCATCCTGGACGAGTTGCCTTTCATTACACAAGTGGATCAGGCTCATCTGTTGATGCTTGCGGAACAACAGATCATTCGTTCTGAACATGCTGCAACTCTTTTTAGAGCAATTCACAAACTCAGATCCCAACGTTTTGCTCCTTTGCGGGAACGAAGTGCGCCACGAGGAGTCTACTTGCTTTATGAAGAATATTTGCGGGAAACGCTAGGGCCAAATGTGGGTGGAATATTGCAAACAGCTCGTTCTCGGAATGATTTGAATGCGACGGTACTACGCTTGCGCTTACGTAGTCCCTATATGATGTTGTTGAGCCAAGCATTGCGTCTCCAGGCAACGTTGCAGCAGCGTGCTCGCCGCTATGCTAGCGAAGTCATGCCCGCGTATACCCATTACCAAATAGCAGTTCCGATTACTTACGGACATTATCTAGCGGGCGTTGCCGTCTCATTCAGTCGTGAGTTAGACGCTCTGCTTGATATTTCCTTTGATCTGCAGTGTTGTCCTTTGGGAGCAGGTGCAGTGGGTGGAACTTCCCTTCCTATTCAGCCAGCTAGAACTGCCGAACTGCTGGGATTTGCTAAGGCTGTTCTCCATTCAATAGAAGCAGTTGCTTCGCGAAATTTTGTTCTGAGGTTCCTGGCAAGCATGGTCACCTGGGGAACAACATTGAGTCGTCTCGCCACTGATTTTCTCATGTGGACGACGACAGAATTTGGCTTTTTTTCGCTGCCAGATACACTAGTTGGTTCAAGCTCAATGATGCCACAAAAACGAAATCCTTTCCTCTTGGAACATGTCCTTGGAAAGAGTGCTTCTGCGTTAGGTGCTTTTACTATGGCGGCTACAGCTATGCATGCTAAGCCCTTTACCAATTCTATTGCAGTAGGTACAGAAGCTGTCTCCTCTCTCGCGGGGGCTATTCGTGACACTACTGAGGCGACTATTCTGATGAGATTGGTGTTAGCCGGAGCTCGACCCGAGAGACAACGTCTGCTTCAGCGCACCGAAGAGGGCAATACTATCGCAACGGAACTGGCCAATCATCTCATGGTGAAGCAGGGAATCTCATTTCGCAATGCACATTACCAAGTAGGAACGCTGGTGCGTAAAGCGATTGAGCAGGGAAATATACCCTTGCTTTCGGTTATGAATCATCAAGAAACATCTCAGGGGAAAGAAGGTAGTATCCTCCCACAGCTAGACGCGGCTTCAGTAGTCCAATCAACCGAATTTGGAGGTGGACCCGGACCGCAGTCGCTCGCACATTGTTTGCAGCAACTGCGCTTACATTGGGCTAGACAGGTGCAGCAAAAGCGATCTCTGATGCAGCACTGGAACCAAGCGGAGATGTTGTTACAATATAGCGTCCAATCTTATCTGGACACTACTAATCTACAGCTATAACAACACCGATAAAAGAGATATGAAGAGGAGTAAAAAACATGAAGGAGCCACTAAAAGCTGTGTATTTTTTTTGCCAGTATCTAGAACATGACCCTGTCGCAAAACGCGTCTTTGATGTTTCACTCCAGCTCTGGCACTTTACCGAGACGGACATCATGATCGATGGGCAAAGAGTCCTCTATACCCGTGATGCAAAAGGGAATCTGCTGTACTATGTACGTACTGACGAAGTGATCAGTCATAACTATGCCCGTTATCTCACGTCGCTCAATACTTATTTCGCGGATTGTGCATTTGCTGGCGTAGTGAACTGGCATGAAGGCATGAACGCTCCCGATGCTATTTTTAGTGTGCATACAACTGGCGATGTTGTCTCTGGTATCTATGGAGCTGCTCACCCGCTTTATATGCGCAATCTGTTACGAGCTCTTGATCAGCAACGACAGATTGTTGGCTTGTATTCGTTTGCTACTATGGCCGAGGGAACGCACTGGTCCGGTATGCCCTACGGGAGTCCACCGGAGATGATTACTGCTTATCGTGTTCCCGTGGTTGATGTTGAAATTGGCAGTAACGCGACAAGCTGGTCTAATCCACTTGCTGTGGAAGTTGTGGCTCGTGCTTTGAAGCAGGTATTTGACGAAGAACAGAATGTCTGCTTGCGTTCCTTGTTCTGCGTGGGTGGGGTCCATCTCGAAACCGCGTTTAGTAATCCGGTGCTGCTGAGTTCGCCTAATTATCCTCTCTCTATTTCTCATATTCTGCCCAATCAATGGGTTGTGGCGGGAGGATACAATGTGCCAGAGAGTCTGGAAAAACTTGAAACTTGCTTGCAGTCTATTATTGGCGGTGTACATGCGATCATATTTCATGATAATCTCAAGGGACCTTATAAAGCACAATTACGCCTTCTAGCAGAAAAATTGCAGGTGCCATGCTTGAAACACCAACTTTTGCGCAATCCTCAACAGCTTCCTCTGTGGTCAATGCGATCTTAAGCTACTACACTATTGAAGTGTCTGAAATCACTGTGCCAAAACGAGTTTAAGGAAGAGAGTAATCAATATGAGTATTTTACATACCCCGTTCTTCGCATCCTCTGCTCTCCTGGATATGGGGGTAGGTTTTCATAACGTTGGCAGTAGTGGGCTTCATAGAGCAACAAACGACCAAATTGTCAAAAAGATCGAGCATTATTACGGGGAGCGCTGTGGGCATCTACCACTTACAGCCCGTAATGTCCGTCTGCTGGTTGAGACGCCCAACGATGCCATTCACAGCCAGATGGTGTACCTCAGCCATCTCTTTGGCAAAAAGATGCAAGCTGTAGGTTTCTCTGATCTGTACAAAGAGGTCCAGATCAGTGGGCACAGCCCACTAGTGGTTCCGTATCTCAATGCGCCAGAGACCGAACAGTTGCTCCACGAGACGCTAGGGGCCAATATCTGGGGGCTACCAGGCAAGATGGTCCAGGTGTTGAAAAATAAGGCCATGTTTCATCAGCTAGTCGATGAGCTTCAATTGGAAGGAGTTTTTACTCTCCCTCATTATACTGCGACACACATTCGCGATGTTACTTGCACAGCATGGCGCTTCTTGCACGAGATCGAGAACCTCTATACGCAGGCGGGTCTAAGCAACAGTTATCCCCTGGGTATCGTACTGCGATCGGCTGAATCAGAAGGAAGTTATTGTTGCTGTCTGATATACGAACAAGAAGGACGGATATTGATCATTAATGGCGATGCAGACTCTCCCCATTACTGTGCGAACTGGTCTGAAGCGCTAGAGATGGCGCAGAAGTTTCTGCTGGAGGTGATGAACCTCCAGGAGGAAACACGAGTGATACTCAGCCGCTATCTCGACATGTTGGACTCGCCAGGTCTCTCGTTGGTGATACTCGATGGCCAAGTTGAATCTCTAGGCTGGAATGGGCAGTTGCAGATGGGAAACAGTAAAGCGTGCTTGGGTACAAGCTCCTACAAACCGAAAAGCAAACACTTACTCTACTTACAGCAAAAATATGAAGAAGAAACAGCCAGCTTCTTTGCTACATTACTGAAAAAGACGGCAGAGAAATGCGGTCTGGAGTTTGCAAAGCTTCGGGGTATTGCTAATATTGATCTTATGCTGCCTAGTGAGCTAGAGCTACATCTACGACGGGCGAACAAACAAAAGGCAGCGATTTATATTGCTGAATGTAATCCACGCTGGACGAATTATACCGATGCTATCATGACAGTACTCGGTGCCACCCAACGTGTGCCGACAGTCCACCATATGCGAGCAGTCATTGAGGAAGGTATTTTTACCGTTGATAAACACAATCTGCCTGATAGCATTGATCCACGTATGATCCGGGAGCGCCTGCTAGAACGAGACGAACACATGCGGCACAACGGCGCACGCGTCATCTGCCGTGTCACCAACAATCCGATGGGTCTCATTTTTACAGGAAATATCCAGCGTGCGAGCCAATGTCTGGCGAGCATTGTTCAGGAACTGGGTACAGCGTCATTGTAGGGTTGTGCTAACATCCCTTTGGAAAACCAATGACGGGAAGAACACGTGTTTCCCCGGATGTAACTTTTGTTCTATTGCTACTAAAGGTGAAGCATTCTTTGACAAGCAGGAGATATTTATCCATTGCATGCACAACCCCTACAGTTTATGCAGCAGCACCTCAATGCTTTGCACGACCGTCATCTCTATCGCCAGTTACGGACCGTCGGTGCAGGAGCAGAACCGTGGGTTGAAATCGATGGCCGTCGCATTCTCAATCTGAGTTCTAACAACTACCTGGGACTCAGTATCCGTCCAGAAGTAAAGGCAGCAGCGGCGGTGACGGCTGGAGTAGCGGGATGTGGGTCGGGTTCTTCTCGCCTCATTGCTGGCAACAGTGAGCGACATCTTGTTCTGGAGAGACGCCTTGCAGACTTCAAGCACAGCGAAAGTGCTCTGCTCTTCAATAGTGGCTATAGCGCAAACGTGGGCGTCATCTCTTCCCTTGTTGGCGCTGGCGATTTGATATTGAGCGATCAACTTAATCATGCTAGTATTATTGATGGATGTCGACTAAGCCGGGCACAATGCAAGATCTTCCCACACTGTGATGTCGCTGCTCTTGAAGAACTGCTGGTATCGGCAGCGCAATTGGAGCATCAGGGAAAGATATTGGTGGTTACAGATACGGTCTTTAGCATGGATGGCGACCTTGCGCCTCTGGCAGAAATCGTCTCTCTCTGCAAGCAATATAATGCTCTGCTGGTCGTTGATGAAGCTCATGCCACTGGCTGTCTTGGTCCTGGCGGCAGAGGTCTGGCTGCTCAGTTAGGCATAGAGTATGAAGCGATGATATCTGTGGGAACTTTCAGCAAAGCTCTCGGCAGTTTTGGAGCTTTTATGGCAGGCCCCAATCTGGTACGGGAATATCTTATCAACGTGTCACGAAACTTTATATTTACCACCGCGCTTCCTGCTCCTGTAATAGCTGCCTCATTGGCGGCTCTAGATATTTTGCAACAGGAGCCTCACTCGGTAGAACATCTGCAACAGCTTGCGGCGTTTTTTCGCCAGAGTTTGCAACAGCTTGGCTTCAACACGCTCACTTCCCAGACACACATTGTGCCTATCCTCGTTGCTGATTCCGCACTAGCATTGCAGATGGCAAGCGAACTGCTTGTGCAAGGAGTGTTTGCAGTGGCAATACGCCCTCCAACAGTTCCCGCTGGCAGCGCACGTATCCGCACCAGCCTTATGGCAACGCATAGCCGCGATGATCTGCTCTATGCACTTGACGCATTTGAACGTGTGGGAAGACGTCTGGGTGTGATCTGATCAGGAAAGGGAGAATTCTCATCGAACAGGCAGATAAACGCTATCTTTGGCACCCTTTTACGCAGCAACAGGATTGGGAA
>JAFATZ010000032.1 GCA_019243675.1 Ktedonobacteraceae bacterium
AGCCTCATGAATAATCCTTTCTTTTGGCTCAGTACATAACACAGGTATTTTACCACAGAAGCTCGGCAAGTGCAAAATGAATTGTGTCTACAAGCAGGGCTTTCCCAGCCCCACCCGATAAAAAGAGAGAAATGTGTTGGTGTGGGCAAACGTCCGCACCAACACATTTCTCTCAAAACGTCGGGGACAGGGTGGGGACTGCATGAAATGGGAATAACATCTCCCACAGGGGTGTTATCTTTGGTGAATTAGCAATCAAGCCGAAAGAGTGCTAGACAAGCAGAGATTTTTATGCTAGAATATTAGCAGTCACTCGGTGAGTTTGCTAAGCCAGATGGACAATCTCCATCAAGATAGAAAGAGGAGCAACAAATACATGAAATGTGAACGTTGCGACAAAAACCCCGCTAGTGTGCGCGTTGAACAGGTTGTCAATGGCCGCCGGGAGCAGCACTATCTGTGTCGACAGTGTGTTGAAGAATTGATGAATGCTGCTGCGAGTACAATGGATGGCTTGGAGGGTCAAGGAATACCCAACAACGGTGCTCCCTTTGGGTTTTCGATGAATAACAATTCCGCCTCCGCTGCTGGCCGCAACACTGCCACAGCAGAACGGCAGGCTTCAAATAGTAAGACACCTACCTTAGACCAATATGGGCGCGATCTAAGCGCTGAGGTTGCTGCGGGCAAGCTTGACCCTGCGGCAGGCCGTCAACGTGAACTACGCCGCGTTATCACCATACTTGGACGCCGTCAGAAGAATAATCCTGTGCTCATTGGTGAGCCAGGTGTGGGTAAAACCGCTATCGTCGAGGGACTTGCTCGCCGTATCTTCGAGGGCAACGTTCCTGCCACTCTGCGCGGTAAGCGTATTGTTTCACTCAACATTGGTGGTATGGTCGCTGGTGCGATGTTCCGTGGTCAGTTCGAGCAGCGCATCAAATCGATTCTTGAAGAGTTACAGCAGGCACCGGAAGTCATTCTCTTTATCGACGAGCTACATACCGTCGTAGGTGCAGGTGCCGCCGAGGGTGCGGTTGGGGCTGGCGATATGCTCAAGCCTGCTCTCGCTCGTGGTGAATTGCACTGTATCGGCGCAACCACACTCGATGAGTACCGCAAGCATATTGAGAAGGATGCCGCGTTAGAGCGCCGTTTCCAGCCCGTGCTCGTCAACGAGCCATCGGTTGAAGAGGCCATTGAGATGCTGCGCACTGTACGCCCTGGCTATGAGGCACATCATGGTGTGAGTGTTACCGACGAGGCTATTGATGCTGCGGTCAAGCTCTCTGATCGCTATATCAATGATCGCTTCCTACCCGATAAGGCTATCGATGTCATGGACGAAGCCGCCTCATCTCTACGCCTTGAGGCAAGCGAGAATGGTATTGTCAGCCCGACACTCATTACCGATCTAGAGAAGGAACTGGCAGATATCCAGGCACAGAAGGAATCTGCTGCTAACGCCGAGGACTACCAGCGTGCTGCTTTGATGCGTCAGCAAGAGTTGCTCACGCTCAATAAGCTAGAGAAGGCCAAGTCCGAATCACATCAGTCAATAACACTGATTGTGTCACCTGAGCACGTAGCTCGCGCCGTTGAGAACTGGACAGGTGTACCGGTCAGTCAGATGCTGGAGAGTGAACGTCACAATCTGCGCAACCTGGAGGAAGACCTGCGCAAGCGTGTCATTGGTCAGGATGAAGCAATTAGTGCGGTGGCGCGTGCTATCCGCCGTTCACGAGCTGGCTTGAAAGATCCTAAGCGTCCAATTGGCTCCTTCCTGTTCCTTGGCCCAACGGGCGTTGGTAAGACTGAACTGGCAAAGGCATTAGCTGCCGAACTATTCGCTGGCGAAGATAATATGATCCGCCTCGACATGTCAGAGTACATGGAACCTCATACGGTTGCACGTCTCTTTGGTAGCCCACCCGGCTATGTTGGCCATGACGAAGGCGGTCAGTTGACCGAGCAGGTACGCCGCCGTCCGTACAGCGTTATCCTGTTGGACGAGGTTGAGAAGGCGCATCCAGAAGTCTTCAACGCACTATTGCAGATTATGGACGATGGCCGCTTGACTGATGGTCAGGGTCGCACAGTAGACTTTAAGAATACTGTTGTGATTATGACTAGTAATGCTGGTGGTGCCGATCTCAAACGTGCTATACGCATTGGCTTCTCGAACAAGAAGGGCGAGGATGCCCAGGACGAGCAGCACGAGGCGATGCGCTCCAAAGCGATGGACAATCTCAAGCGTCTTTTCCGCCCAGAGTTCATCAACCGTATTGATCAGATAGTAGTCTTCCATTCTCTCGGCAAGAGCGAACTGTATCACATCGTTGACTTGCTGCTGAATCAGGTTCGTACACGCCTGCAGGAGCAAGGTATTGGTCTAGTGGTCAGCGATGAGGCTCGTGACTTCCTGCTCAAGGAGGGCTTTGACGAGGAATATGGTGCTCGCCCACTGCGCCGCGCCATCCAGACATATGTCGATGATGCTCTAGCTGACGCTCTATTGGTTGGCGAGATCACAAGTGGTCAAGCTGCGCTCCTGAGAGTACGCGATGGTAAGATCACTGTTGTCGCTCAAGAAGTGACACAAACTGCCTAAATCTTAGCAGACAAGAAGAGAAAACCTTCCATCAATGGTGGGAGGTTTTCTTCCTTCGTTTCTGTAAATGTTCGTTGAAAACCTATTGACAAGTCTGCAAAAGTATGGCATATTATGCAAGCACCGCAAGACGGTACGAAAAAAGTACACTAACAACCGAATACGAATGATTACTTCAATTTTGCCGATAGGGCTACGCATAGACGTAGTCTGAAAGATGCTAGAGTTGAAGCAGAGGAACGGCGTTCCTCTTTTGAGGAACGATCCGTAGCACAACACGATTATCATATACACGAGAGAGAATCTCAACCTAATGGTCATCTCACATTCAAGTAAGTAAGAGTACGAGGAGGATGCCTCGGTGCATGGGGCCGATGACGGACGCGGAGACCGGCGAAACGTGCATGGCGAGCTGCATACAAGCTGTGACCCATGCGTCTCCTAATGGGGCAACCTCTCCAGAGTCATGTCTGGAGACGACGGGG
>JAFATZ010000051.1 GCA_019243675.1 Ktedonobacteraceae bacterium
CTCTTTGGTAAAAATATTACGCCCATAACCGCTGATGACTTCAGAGCAGAAAAAAAGACTATGCCAGAGCAGGTACCATTAGTGGTGCCGTATATTAATGTGCCTGAGACAGAAGTATACCTGCGCGACGATCTGGGAGCAGCAACATGGGGCATGCCCGCTCAGATGACCTCTGTGCTTAAAAACAAAGCAGATTTTTATCAACTTGCTGGTGAGTTGAGCATGGATGGCTTTTGCCTCCCCGATTATACAATTTCAAGCATCTACGACGTAGCTACAGAAGCACACACGTTTCTTGGCTGGATTGAAGACGTATACAAAAAAGTAGGACTGGCCCATATCTATCCATTAGGAGTAATGTTGCGGGCGGCTGAGTCTGATGGCAACTACGGCTGTTGTCTGGTCTATCAGTACGGAGCAAGGGTCATAGTAGTGCAAGACGGAGATGCCGAACATGCACAGAGCTATAGCCACTGGCATGAGGCATTAGCAATGTCCCAACAACACCTTGCTGCTACTATGAATCTGCAGAAGGAAACGAGAATTGTTATCAGCCGTTATGTAGACTTGGCCGATTCTCCTGGTATGTCGGTTGTGATTCTGGATGGTCAAGTAGAGTCTCTGCGCTGGAATGGACAGGTGCAAAAGAAAGGCAGTAAGGCATGCGTGGGGACGAGTACCTATGCCCCCGCGAATGGCTACCTACGGCGTATGCAGCAGGAATATGAAGATCAAACAGCGGCATCCTTCGAGCTATTCTTGAGAAAGACAGCCAGAAAATATGGACTAGACTTTGCCTCTATACACGGTGTAGCAAATGTAGATATCTTGCTTCCCAGTGAACTGGAAAAGGAGCTGCAAAGACAAAGAAAACAGACAGCCGTAAACTATCTGGCTGAATGTAATCCGCGCTGGACAAACTACACCGATGCTATTATGACCATGCTGGGGGCGAGTAGAAGGGAGCAGACCATCTCTAACATGAGGACAGTAATCCAGCAGGGAATTCTTGCCATCGATAAATATCCCCTACCTGAAAATGTAGACCCTCGCAATATGAGAGCAGCCATTTTTGAAAAAGATGAGATATTGAAGCAGAACGGAACGAGGATTATTTGCCGTATGGCGAAAAATCCTATGGGATTCATATTCGCCGGGAATATACAACAAGCACAACAAGAAGTTGCAGCACTTGGCGCGAAATTGTCAACGATACAGTAGATGTCTTTCGCTTTCCTGATCCTGACTGCCGCTAGCACCATTTTCTGCTTCTTAACTAATATTGACCCTACGATGCTATGCAAAGCTGTCACCTTCGACAGTCCTACAACGTATTTCCTATAGGAATAAGGAATTCCAGCGTTCTTTGGAAGGAGTGAAATTATAATGGATATCATGACCAATGCTCGACTCTCTAGTCGCTACTGGTGGCTGCTAGTGATACGCGGACTCATTGCAGTGCTTTTCGGCTTGGCTGCTATTGTGTGGCCGGGGCTGACACTGCTGGTACTAGTGATCCTCTTCGGGGCCTATGCGCTAGTAGATGGTGTGATAGCCGTGATCGTTTCGTTGCAAGAGCGCAGTGTGTTTCGACGATGGTGGGTGCTATTGGTAGAAGGACTCGTTGGCATTGTCATAGGCGTGGTGACCTTCTTCTGGCCAGCCATTACCGCTTTAGTACTGCTCTACCTTGTAGCGACGTGGGCAATCGTGACAGGAATCTTCGAGCTAATCGCTGCCTTCTCAGGGCGGTTGCCTGTTGCCACTGAGTGGACGTTGGGCCTGGCTGGCATCCTCTCCATAGTCTTGGGTGTGCTGCTAGCTGTGCAACCTGGTGCTGGACTCTTAACCTTAGTGTGGTTGATCGGGGCCTATGCCATTGTGTTCGGGGTACTTCTCATCATCCGCGCTTTCCAGTTCAGAGCGGTGAGTATCGCTTAAACGTAGGCTAGAGAGATCCATAAGTCAAAGAGATTATAAGGAAAGTGCTATGCAGCGTGATAGACAGCAGCAGGAACCGACACCTCTGCGACAAACGTCCCAACAGCCAGAACAAGTAGGTGAGCCGCATGACGCTGATGTCTCGGCCCAATTACAGCAACAGCTTGCTGTAGAACAGCAGAAGGCGGAAGAGTACCTGGACCTGCTGCGCCGTACCCAAGCTGATTTCGTAAATTATCGACGGCGCGTGAGTCAGGAACAGGCTGAGGAGCGCATCGCAACACAAAGTGAACTGCTCTCCCACCTGCTGCCAGTGCTTGATGACCTCGGGAGGGCGTTGGCAGTAGCGCCCGCAGACCTGGCTACCCATCCCTGGGTGCAAGGTCTGCTACTCGTTGCACGCAGACTCACGGTGCAACTCGAACAATTGGGCGTGCGACAGATCGGCGCATCTGGAGAGCCGTTCAATCCACGCTGGCATGAAGCCGTTGCAACAGAGGCCAGAGCAGATGTACCTGAAGAAACGATTCTACAGGTTGTTCAGCCAGGCTATGCCTTGGGAGAACGTATTATTCGTCCTGCCCAAGTTATTGTGGCATCCCCTCCATCTCTGCAGGAGTGATGGGTCTGCGTACCAACAGCCAAGCAATGCTAGCTTGCCTTGGTAGGCCAAGGTATTTGTTGTATCATAGAGGTACCCCTTGCGGTCGCCCTGTTTTAAGGAAGGCAGAGAAGTAATGGCAAAAGTAATCGGTATTGACTTGGGAACAACTAATTCGGTTGTGGCGGTCATTGAAGCTGGTGAACCGACCGTCCTAGAGAATAGTGAGGGGTCGCGGCTCACCCCCTCGGTGGTAGCCATCACCAAAAGCGGAGAGCGTCTGGTGGGCCAAGTAGCCAAACGTCAGGCGGTGACCAACCCCGAAAATACAATTTTTTCCATTAAGCGTCTCATGGGTCGCAAGTATGATGATCCAGAGGTCCAGCGCACAATCCAGAGCGTGCCCTACAAGATCAAGCGAGCAAGTAATGGCGACGTCCGTGTAACGCTGGCTGGACGCGACTATAGTCCACCTGAAATTTCGGCTATGATCCTACAAAAGTTGAGGGCCGATGCAGAAGCCAAGCTCGGCGAGAAGATTACGCAGGCAGTTATTACAGTGCCAGCGTACTTTAACGATACCCAGCGTCAGGCGACCAAAGATGCAGGTACGATTGCCGGGCTGGAGGTCTTGCGCATCATCAACGAACCGACGGCGGCCTCGTTAGCCTATGGTCTGGATAAGAAAAAGGATGAGACAATTGCGGTCTATGACTTGGGAGGCGGTACCTTCGATATTTCCATCTTACAATTAGGCGAAGGAGTCTTTGAGGTCAAGGCCACCAATGGCGATACGCACCTAGGCGGTGACGACTTTGACCAGCGCATCATTGACTGGCTAGCCGACGAATTCCGTAAAGATCAGGGCATCGACCTGCGCAATGATCGCATGGCGCTTCAGCGTCTGAAGGAAGCAGCAGAGCGGGCCAAGATCGAACTATCTTCCTCGCT
>JAFATZ010000229.1 GCA_019243675.1 Ktedonobacteraceae bacterium
CGTCTGAGAACACACGACCCCAAAACAACCATGACACGAGCGTGCTCAGAGAAGGAGGGAACACATTTCTTAAAACAAACACAACGTTGACGGATGTAAGAAACCCTGCTATTCTTACAAGAGAAGAGGGTGAAACGCATACGAACATAAGACACCACTGAGGCGGCTATGCTATACTCTAGGTAGGGGCTGGCTAGTCACTCAATGGTGTGAGAGAGGAAGCAACGCATGAGCGCACAGAGCGTGCCAGCGACCCTGGTGCATCCAGCTTTTCGCATCTTCGTGCTTGGCTCCTTCCGTCTCGAACGGCGCATCTGCTTGGCAGGAGAGCCTGTGCAGTTTACCGAGATTGAGGGCAAAGCCCTGGGCGATCGGCCAGGAGTCATGCTGGCCTTACTCAAACTGCTGCTTGGCAGTCAAAATCGCTATGCTACCAAAGCCTTGCTTGCCGAGACACTCTGGCCGGAGGCAGAGGAAGAGAGCGCGCAGCGCAGTCTACGTATGGCCAAGCACGAACTGAGCAAGCTGTTGCGCACACCCAAGGGCCACAGTTTGCTGCGTGAGACGCCTGACGGCCTAGGTCTCTACTTGGTCTCACAAGACGAGCTAGAGGTAGACGCCGATGTGTTTGAAGCTGCGGTGCAAGAGGCTGCGCAGGCTGAGCACACCAGTCCACCAGAGCAGGTGCTCTGCTTGTGGCAACATGCCTATGACGTGTGGACGGGCGTCTACTTGCCAGGGGATGTCGGGGTGGACTGGACCGAGCCGCGACGGCTGGAACTGGAGACGCTCTATGGCTTGTGCGTGCAGCGCTTAGCGCTACTGTCTCGTATGAGCGGGCGAGTGCTTGAGGCCGAGCGCATCCTGCGTAGCTACTGGGCCACGCACCTGACAGACGAAGAGATGCTCTTGCAGTTAATGGAACTGATGGCAGCGCAAGGCAAGCCCTTGACGGCGCTACGTTTCTACCAAGCCAGTGTCCAAGCGTTGCGCCAAGAGTTGGATGTCGCCCCTTGTGAACAACTCAAACTGCTGGCTGGCCAGCTTCGCAAGCAGCGAATCGCCGTCAGTTTTGCGCTAGTAGACACGCAGCAAAACCTGGATGCCTCCTATCAGCTTTCGTCGGACGGATTGCTGCGGCCTGCCAGCACCTCCATGTTGCCTGTGATGGCGCTAGAAGAGGCGGAGGGCGCAACGGTGTTGGGCGAGCGGACGATGCGACTCATCCAAGCGATCACACGCTGGTACGGGCGGGCAGTCTTCTGCGATCATCTCCAGGGTCTGCTCCACCAGGAATTGGAAAGATGGACTACGATGAGCACGTCGAATGATGAATTAGTGATCTCGCGCCGGATGGCACTTGCCACCCTAGTTGCCATGCCGCTCGGGCTGGTTCCTGCTATCCTCGCAGGGCAGCGCTCCCCTCTAGTGCTCGAGGAATTCCTGCCAGAATGCACCGCCAGTCTGACAGCCTGCTGGCACGCGATGATAGAGGAGGAGGACTTCGCTGCCGTTGCCGCTCAACTGCCCAAATATTTACCAGCACTTGAACTTCTAGCGCAGCAGCCTTCCCGCTACCAGAAGACCGCAGCCCACTTGACAACACAGGGGTATCTGCTAATGTATCATGTTGCCTTGGGCAACCTGAATCTTCCTCTCACCAAGGTGTATTGCCAACATGCCGAACGCTATAGCAGAGTAGCAGAGGATCAGGTACTCTCTCTCGCCGTCATGACGAGGCTGGCGTATACGTTTCTGGAGCAGTCGCTCTCTGTCTACGAAAAAGCGCTAGCTATCCTCTCTGATCCTCGTAATCAGGTCTCACCGTCCTTGCAACACAAAATCTTCATGCAAGCGGCTGCATGCTATGCTCAAAACGGGCAGGTGCAACAGGCCCTCCGGTGCCTGGGCAAGGCGCGTGAAACCCCCCTAGAGCAGGCCCACGATGAGCCAATTCCAAATGGGTGGAAAATGTTCTCAACGCTTTCATGGACCGCACAAACGTACGAGTATTTGGGGAACTTGGCATTGAATCAGGGGCTATCGCAGCGCTCACGTGTGCTCTATACAGCGGTCCACCAGACGCTGACACAAGTCGAGAAGCTTGGCGCTACCATTGTCCCCGAGCATGTCCATGTTGAAGTTATGCTTCATCAGGCGAAAACAGGCGTTGACTTGGGCGACAGGGACATATTTCAGACATACTTCCAAGCAGGAGCCCAACGAGCCAAAGGACTCAGCGGCCAGAGGCACAAGCAGGCGGCAGTTGACAACTGGAGACTAGCACGGCTGCGTTGGCCTGATGAAATGGTCATCAAGGATCTGGCTGATCTGCTGTTTGAGTAGGGCGAGGCCTTGCCCTCGCCCTACTCTACAACACACTGACAAAGGCTTTACTCGTGTAGAGGAGTGGCCTTGTGGTTGGCATACCTCGCCATCTCACGCTCGACGCAAAAACGTGACCCTCTCAGGAAAAGATGGAGCAGATGCTGAGAAATAT
>JAFATZ010000357.1 GCA_019243675.1 Ktedonobacteraceae bacterium
TCCCTGGGGAGCAGTCACACAGTTCTCAATTTCAGAAAATAGTGCAGACACCGAAAAGCATCCTCCTCGCTGACCAAAGAAACGCGAGATTAAATTTCTCTGCTTGCTGTATTGTACTATGTGGGGAGCAAACGCTACAAGCCCCCAAACGACATCCACGTCGGTAGGGGCCCGATTATGCACATTAACAAATTAAGTTGGTAATAGGAAAGGGCATGTGGTAGAATACCTGGAACACCTGTTTTTGCAGAAAGGACTGCCATGCCCAAACGACTCGACATCCGCTTGAGTGAGGCCCAGCGTACGGAACTGCTTTGGACCCGCGACCATCACGTCAAAGCCTATATGCGCGAGAAAGCCGCCGCCATCCTCAAGATGGCCGAAGAGCGACTCTCGGCCCTGGAAGTGGCGCAGCATCGCTTGCTCAAGCGCCGCGACGACAACACCGTGCGGAGCTGGTTGCGCCGCTACTTGCACGAAGGACTCACTGGCTTGCTGGTCCACGCTGGACGAGGCAAAAAGCCAGCTTTTTCCCCCTCTGGAGGCCCAACGTGCCGCTGATGAGGTCCAAGAACTGGTGCATCGCAGCCCCGTGCTTTACGGGCTGGATCGGCACAGTTGGACGCTTGAGGCGATTGGCCAAAGCATGAGTTGGATGCATGCAGTCAGTGTGCCAGGGGTCTGCCGCTTGCTGGGCCGCCTCCAGGTGGTCTACAAACGCGGACGCGCCCATGTCCATTCGCCGGATCTGGCTTACAGCCAGAAGCTGGCCGCCATCGCTGCGGCGCGGCAACACGCCCAGCAAGCTCGCCCAGGCGAGGTCGTGCTGCTCTACGAGGATGAGTTCACTGCCTTCTTACGTCCCTTGGTGGGCCAAAGCTACCGTGGCCAGTCTGAGCGTGGGCAGAAAGCCAGCGGACCCACTGGCGACAAGGTGCGCCTGGCCGCCTGTGTGGATGCGCTGACCGGACGGGTCGTCTGGCGACGGCGCGGCAGCTTCACGGTCAAGGAAATGTACCGCTTCTTCTGGTATGTGCAGAAGCAGTACCCCCAGGCCAAAGTGATGTATGTGGCCCTGGATAATTGGCCCGTTCACTTTCATGGCTACGTCCAGGACCATCTGGCCAGCATGAAGCCGGCTTCTCGCCTGCGCTTGTTGCCCTTACCCACCTACGCCCCTTGGACCAATCCCATCGAAAAGTATTGGCTCAAGCTCTCTCGCGAGTGGTTGCGCTTTCATCCCTTTGGCGGGGACAAGCCCACCTTCCTGCGCGAGTTGGACGGCTGGTTGAGCCGTCACTGTGACGCGTCTGCCGACCTCCTCCATGAGATCGGCTTATTACCAAGCTAATTTGTTAATGTGCATCATTGGGCCCACGGCTTTGGCATACATGCTGCTTGAGTGCAAGCCCGCACGCAGCAGCCTTCCTGCTTTGCTGCAAGGACGTTGTGGAGCCAACAGGGCACAATGAATTGACCCCACCCCTACGTACCACCCAAGTTGATGAAAGAGAAAAAAGGCTATATACTCCTCTGCTGTATTTCCCCAATGAAAGAAGAGGCAGAGGAGATGTATAACCAGATGGGCAGACGGCATCATGGGCCACTGGTAGGGCGAGAAGATGAGCTAAGAATGCTCCGCCAAGTGCTCAAGGCCATTGAAGAGATGTCGTGTCAAGAGTCACCGTTATTTCAGACTTCTGGGTCCGACGATGAGCCAAACTGTCCACGTGGGATTTTCCTAGATGGAGAGGCAGGCATCGGGAAGACACGGCTTGCTGAAGAACTGAGCCATGTGGGCCAACAAGGAGGGTGGGCAGTCGTCTGGAACCGTGCCTACGGGCAAGAACAGAGCATCCCCTATCGGCTCTGGATCGAAGTCCTGCGCAGCCTCATTCAACAGAGCGACGGCAAAGGTCGTCCCCACTATACGCACGTATCGGCGCAGCTTTTGCAACCGCTTACAGCACTGTTGCCCGAATTAGCCGACCTATTGTCTTCTAATGACATTTCCCCCTGGGTGTCACTCGAACAGGAGCCTTTCCGGCTCTGGGAAGCCGTCCTTGCTTTGCTCAGAGCGATTAGCATACCTGCACCCGTGCTGCTTATCTTCGATGATATGCATTGGGCTGACGAGAAGAGTTGTGAACTGCTCGGCTATCTTCTGCGCCGACTTGCAGGCTCTCGTGTGCTGGTTCTAGGGACTTACCGTCAACACGAGCTTAAGGCATGCTCTTTGCACCTCTTACTTGGCCATTTGCAACGCGAACACCTGGTACACATCGTGCATCTGCATCCACTCACCGATGAACAGATTGCTCTGCTTGTCTCTCGTCTGCCTCACCACCTTTCGGCGTTACTGGTGCAGCGCATCCAAACACAAGCCGCGGGCAATCCCTTCTTTGCCGAAGAGTTGGCTCACAGTACCACAGCGCTTCCCACTTCTGCATTGCCCACAACCATTGCAGCCGTTCTCCAGGTGCGTTTGGCGCGCCTCTCTTGTGCCTGTCAGCGTCTCCTGAGCAAGGCTGCTGTGCTAGGAGACTCCTTCGAGTTGTCACTGATCTATGCACTGGAAACGAGTACATCGAGCACTTCGCACTCTGGTGGTGGTCACTACAGCACCACCAACGAGACCGTACTCGAACTCTTAGAAGAAGCACTGCAATCAGGTATACTCACCGAAGTGGATTCTGGCACATGCATCAACTATTCCTTCTGGCACCCACTTATGGTCAGCCATCTCTACGAGAGTCTCTCTGCAGCCCGCCGTGCCAAGATACACCGCCATGCGGCAAAGGTCTTGCGACAGATCTACGCTGACCGCCAGGAAGAGCGAGCAGCCATCATCACCCACCACCTTGTCAAGGGCGGAGCCAACGACCAGGACATTGCCCACTACGCCGAAATAGCTGGCGACAGGGCCTACCGTCTGTCGGCCTATCCTGATGCGGAAAAGTACTATCGGATAGCCCTAGAGCATATAAACAAGATCGTTGATGAGATTATTCGTGTATCCTCTATCCTTGAGCGTTTAGAGGAATGCGTCAGAATTCAAGGGAACAATGAGGAGGCACGTCATTTTTGTGAGCAAGCGCTGCAGGTACGTAGCCAACTTCCTCCTCCTACCTCAACAGAGCAATATGTTCAAGAGGTG
>JAFATZ010000467.1 GCA_019243675.1 Ktedonobacteraceae bacterium
CGCTCCACCCAGCGCCAATCTAATTGGTGTTCAGGTGCCGTTGCCTGACGACGCCACTGCTCAATCTCCTCTAGGGCTTTGTCTGCAAACATGCGGTACACTCTCCTTCTGTCCTGAATATGAGGACGGGCTTCTCGAAGCAATTGCTCTGCTTCATCGACTCTCCCGACACGTAGGTAGAGTCGACCACGATTCACGAGGTACACCCATACTTCTTCTTGCGACAATGTATATCCTGTATGAGCAAGCCGCTGTACTTCTGCAACCGCCTTCTCATCAAAGAGCAGGGCTTCTTGAAAACGACCAAGCCCTGCGAGAATCTGCGACTTCTCCCCATAAGAAGCTGCAACTGCGCCAATTTCACCATATCCCTGTTCTTTCAAGGCAATACTACGCTCCACCACTTGAAGCGCTTCCTCATACTGTCCAATCCTATTCAACTCGTAGCTCAGATTGGTCAAGCAGTAGGCTAATCTTTTCTTGAACCGATAGTCCTTAAGGGGCAACGGTTCCTCATGGTTCACAAGGAGCACACTACTTTGTCGATAGAGAGCGATAGTTTGCTCTTGCAGGCTTCTCGCCGTTTGTATCTCTCCTTGCTCTTCAGCGTATTCACTCCATGTCCCAAGGAGCATAGCACGTTTCTCAAGAAGTGAAGCTTGCAGGTCCAAATTAGAGTGCTGAAGCGGTTCCAAACGAGCACGGCATGCACTAAGCACTTCTTGCGCCTCTTCAAAGCGCAATTCATTCATAAGATGCACCATCATGTGATGGGTAATAGACATCTCTGTAAGCGGTTTAAGTATCACTTTTCCAGCAAAAACTGCATTACGGATGCGTTGGTAATCTAAGAAGCGGTTCGCTGAATTGATGGTCTTACCAAGAAATGGTGAAAGCATGTAGTGTAACATCAGTCCACCGCACTCATTGTCTTCAGTCATATGCCAATCAAAACGTGGCATTACGCTCTCGGCAAGGCGGGCCAGACGTAGCCCATACCCTAGATTGAAGATGAGCCAGTTATAGTAGATGAGTAACTCGGTAGCCTCTAACAAGCGATGATGTTTTAGTAGCAGCGCTATCAGTTCCGTAATCACCGCCCCTTGTTCACTGCTCCCTTCCTGGAACTTCCCCGCTTGCACCCAAGCACTGTACGCCTGGATCAGCAGGGTCTCTTGCTCATGACGCTGCTCAAGGGACAACTGGCGATACACTGCCGAGGCAATCAGGGGCAACAATTGCGTGCGTTTGGGGTAGGCCACCAGCATGCAGGCGTTGCGTAGTTCCTTGATCGGGCGTGGCCCCTGTGGGCAGAACACTTGGAGGGCGGGTTTGGCTAAGGGAATGGCCGCCACCGCCAGGACGTGCAGCAGATTTTGCGCCTCAATGGAGAGGTGCTGAGTGGCAATGATGCGCTCTAGTAGGGGAGCAATGGCATCGGCTAGACTCCCCCCAAAGATGTGCGGCTCGGCGAGCAAGCGTTGCACCGCTTGAGTCAGTGTCGGCGGACTGACTGCACCCTGCACTGCCAGTGGCGATTCCCCTTGCCCAAACTCGTCCCACTCGTCTAGCACGAGCGGCTGCTTGACCAGGGCTGCCACCCATTCTAGGCACAAGGGGATGCCGCCAACGTTGTCGCAGATCTGCTCTAAGAGCGGGACGGGGACGCTGTCTAGGCCCGACTGTTGCAGCAACAAGACGCCTTTTTCTGCTGGCAAGGGGGGCAGTTCATGCTCGACAACGAAACGCTGCTCTCCGTTGTACCACCCAGCCCAGCGGTTGGTCGCTAGCAACAACGTGGCGCGGTGCTGGCTACGCAAGAAACGCGTGAAGAAACGCTGCCAGCAAGGAGCTAGTACGTCCTGTTCCCCCAGCAGGCACTCGCCGTGATCGAGCAGCACGATCACTGGTTGGGCTGCTTGCTCCAGGTGTTCGAGCAGGACCGTTGCTTGCTGATCCAAGGACAGCGGAGGGGTCTGTGGCTGCGGCGGTGAGAGACCCAGTTCAGCCAGCAGGCTGCCCACGAACACCTCAAAGGCTTCTTGGGCATCGTTCATACGCTCGACAGCCCGAAAGTCGCACAGGATGAGGCGGCTGAAGAAAGGGCGCTCATACAACAAGGAGGAGGCCAGCCAGTTCAGTTCGGAGGATTTGCCCACCCCTGCTGGACCAGTGATGATGACCAGCTTGGCCCGAGGCGTACAGGTGAGCACCTCCATCAGCTCCTCGCGCCAGTCTTCACGGCCCACCAAATGGCCAGTCTCGGCCAGCAGCGGTTTGGTGACGACATGAGCAGGAGCAGGAGAAGCGTCGGGCGGGCTACTCATGCGCGTCAACTGGTAGCGTAGTTCGGCCCATTCGGCGTCGCTGTGCTGGTCGCGATAGGTTTTCTTGCCCTCAATCCTGCTGCGTGCTCGTTCGACAAACTGGTGGCGAGCCGAGAGCGGAAAGCCGATGCCAGCCATCTGAAAAGCGCGATAGATGGGCAGCAACTGGTCAAAAGCAGGAGCCGTCTCGCCACTTTCCAGGCGCAGGTACATCGAGGGGGTCCAGCCAGGCAACAGCGCCACCATCTCGCTTTGCTTGACGCGCTTATTGACGCGCAGCACTTTTAACAACGACCCAAAGTCTTGTTTCTCATCAATGTCTTCAAGCACATCCTCTTGTGCGAACATAGCATCCATCCTTGAGAGAGGTTTGTGAAAGCGTCTCCCCCTAGCATGCCATGAACTGAACTGAAGCGCAAGGGGTGCCGACGGCTAGAAAGCGAACTCGCAATTTTCAACGCTTTCTCATCGGCTTCAACTTGCTCAACTCTGCGCCTTGATGGTTGTGTGCATATGATACCCTTGTTCTATGCAAGAGAACAACCAACTAGACATCACAGACTACCGAGCGCTAGCCGAGTTTCGCTATCAAATTCGCCGCTACATGCGCTTTAGCGAACAAATGGCCCGTGCCGCTGGCCTCGAACCGCAGCAGCACCAATTACTGCTAGCGGTCAAGGGCCTGCCAGAGGGCCGCAAGGCGACCATTGGTGAGCTGGCCGAGCGGCTGCAACTGCAACACCACAGTACTGTTGAACTGGTAGATCGACTCACCGAGCGCGCCCTCGTCGCACGAGAACGAGACCACGAAGACCAGCGCCGCGTCATCATTCATCTGACAACTGAGGGGCAAGACATCCTGCAAAGATTGGCCAACATCGCCCTTACCGAACTGCGCTCAACTGGACCCAATCTCGTACAAGCCCTCAATAGCCTCCTAGATCAATAATACTTGTATTTCCTTAAATAGTATAATTTGACAAAGCAACCTCTCGGTGACTATAATTTATCGTAATACGATAGTTATCAAAGGGGAAGCATAGCAATGGCAAAAGCAGGAGACGAGAACGTGTGGCAAAAACTGAAGCATCTGCTCAGTAAAGGGGGTAATCGGGAAGAACTAGGCAAACTCGGCGACTTTACAACGCCACCACATGTCATTCTTCTCTCTTTGATCGCTCTCGTCATAGGCGTATTGAGCGCATTCGTGGCACTAGCTCTGCTGAGATTAATTGGTCTTTTTACCAATCTCTTCTTCTTTCAGCGTTGGAGCACCACGTTGGTCTCACCAGCAGGCAACAAGCTGGGCCTACTGGAAATCCTTGTCCCAGTCATAGGAGCGCTCATTGTTGGTTTTATGGCCCGCTACGGCTCCGAGCGCATTCGTGGTCATGGTATCCCTGAAGCGCTTGAGAGTATTTTGCTGCGTGGTAGCCGCATAGAACCCAAGGTAACCTGGCTCAAACCACTTTCCGCCGCTATCTCTATCGGCTCCGGCGGTCCCTTTGGCGCAGAAGGGCCTATTATCGTGACTGGTGGCTCCCTCGGCTCGATGATTGCACAATCTCTGCGTCTCACCAGCGCTGAGCGTAAGACGTTGCTCGTTGCTGGTGCCGCCGCTGGTATGTCGGCTACCTTTAACTCGCCAGTGGCGGCAGTGCTGCTCGCTGTGGAAGTAATGTTGTTCGAGTGGAAGCCGCGCAGCATTATTCCGGTAGCAGTAGCCAGTGCCGCCGCCGCTGTAGTGCGACAATATCTGCTTGGCACTGGGCCGCTCTTTCCGACACCACCGCACCCCGTTTTTATAGGCGTCGCTGGTATAGTAAGCTGTATCCTGGTGGGTATTCTCGCTGGCATCGCCGCCCTTCTGCTCACTATGGCAGTCTATGCGGCGGAAGATGGGTTCCGTCGCCTGCCTATCCATTGGATGTGGTGGCCAGCCATCGGGGGCGTAGTAGTTGGCATCGGTGGGCTGATCTATCCACGAGCGCTCGGCGTTGGCTATGACACGATTGCCCTCATGTTGAAGGGGGATATGGCTCTGCAGTTGGTCTTGGGGATGCTGATCGTCAAGTCGATTATCTGGACCATCTCGTTAGGCTCAGGCACTTCTGGCGGCATCCTTGCACCTCTGCTATTAATCGGGGGCGCTCTCGGCGGTGTAGAAGCCCTTTTCTTACCACACGAAGGGCTAGGTTTCTGGGCGCTTATCAGTATGGCAGCCGTGCTGGGCGGTGCGATGCGCGCTCCGTTGACGGCTATCATCTTCTCTCTAGAGTTAACCCACGATATGAATGCGCTGCTGCCCTTGTTAATTGCTGTTGGCTGTGCATACGGTTTCACGGTGTTGGCGCTGCGCCGCTCGATCCTCACCGAGAAGATCAGTCGGCGTGGCTACCATCTCACCCAAGAGTACGCGACCGATCCCCTTGAAATTCTGTTTGTCCGCGAGGTGATGAGGACAAACATCGTCGCGCTACCAGCCGATGCCACCCTTCAAGACGTGGCGCAATCCCTACGTAGCGATCATCGCCCACACGGCCAGCGGCTGTATCCAGTTATAGATGCTGAGAAGCAGGTGCTTGGCGTTGTGACACGCAATGATCTACAAAAATTTTTGCAAACTAACAATGAACAACGACCACTACTAGAGCTTATCCAGCAACAGCCAATTGTCGCTTACCCAGACGAGCCACTGCGTGCCGTCGCCTATCGCATGGCCGAGACCAACTTGACGAGTTTCCCTGTCGTTGAACGCAGAGATACGCAAAAGCTTGTGGGTATGATCTCACTACGCGACCTGCTGAAAGGCCATGCGCGCAACCTAGAAGAAGAGAGACACCGTGAGCGTGTGCT
>JAFATZ010000425.1 GCA_019243675.1 Ktedonobacteraceae bacterium
CTCTTTGCTCGCATTGAAGCCTCGACAGAGACAGCGCTCGCGGTCCTCTTAATTCTTGGCCTCTTCAGCAATTTGAGCTATGTCGTTGGCATTCTGCTGTCATTGGGCATCTGGTCAACTGCTGAAGGCTTTGGAGGGCCATTCAAACCAGGGCAGAGTACTGATATTGGAACAGCACTTCCCTATGTGATCCTCTTTGGCGTGTTGCTTGTCATCTGCGCAGGTCGCTACTACGGTTTGGATCAGTGGCTTACGCCCAAGTTGGGACGGTTAGGCTTCCTAGCCTCTGGGACGCTATCGTCTAGGGAAAGATATAGCAACATTGCTACTCGTCTGTTGCCTCATAGCTAAAAGCCTTGGGCCTGATAGATTATGTCCCTACGCCTTTTTGGCAATGTACGCTGACGGGCAAAGCTGCGCTAGCATGCATTGCTCGCAAAGGGGCTTGCGTGCTAGGCAAGTAGCGCGGCCATGAAAGATGAGCAAGTGCGAAATATCGAACCAATCTTCCCGTGGTATGATGCGCATAAGGTCTTGTTCAATTTTTACTGCATCCTCGCTGCTTGTCCAGCCGAGACGCCGTGAAAGCCTTCCTACATGTGTATCAACGACTATGCCTACGACGATGTTGAACGCGTAGCCTAAAACGACGTTAGCTGTTTTACGGGCTACGCCAGGGAGACTAAGTAGATCCTGCATAACACTCGGCACCTCGCCATCGTATGTAGTAAGAATACGTTGACTGGCTGCTCGGATGTTCTTGGCCTTGTTGCGATAGAACCCTGTTGAGCGAATGTCTTGTTCGAGCTCCTCCTGGCTAGCACTAGCGTAATCCTCTACTCTGGGATATTTTTTGAACAATTGTGCAGTGACGATGTTGACGCGTTCATCTGTACACTGTGCTGCTAATTGTGTAGCGACTAGCAACTCTAGCGGAGTAGAGAAGTTGAGCGTGCAGGTCGCATCAGGATAGAGGCGACGCAGCTCGGCGATAATGGTCCGCACCTGCTCTGGAGAGCCAGGGTCTGGCCCTACGTACGTAGGGAATGATGAAGTTTCCATAGTGAACTGATTATGGCAGATGACATGCTAGAGCGTCAAGTTGGACTGAATAGTTCCTAGACTTCGCCTTCGAGGTCGTCCGTTATCTCTGGTACTCCAGCGTTTCTGTACAACGCGGCTATTGGCAAGCGTACACCAATGTTTGTAAGTTCTACTTCATCGCCCGGCCCATAGGCTTGATAAGTCCATATCTGCGACGTACGACGGTATACCTCAATGGCCTGGTACTTTGTGTCAATAAGAACGTACTCTTGAATGTGTGGACACGCTCGATACAAGCCGAACTTCTTCCCTCGGTCGTAAACTTCGGTAGACTCTGACAACACTTCGACAATAGTGTGGGGGAACTGTACCTCCGTCTTGTCGGGCGTTGGCTGGTCGCGTTCATCGCATGTTACCAAAGCATCGGGGTAGGTGTAGCGCTTAGGCGAGAGCCGTGCGGCTGCATCTGAATTGTAGACGTAGCATGGCTTGCCTGCTGCTGCGAGCGCCCCTTCAAGGGCAATGCAGACGTTAAGGCCAATACGAGAATGAGCAAGGCTCCCACCTGACATGGCGTAGACTTGCCCGTCGATATACTCATGCTTGATATCGTGGCTGGTCCGCTCCAGTTCACGCCACTCGTCCACGCTCATAGGTCGTGGTGATCGTTGTGCTACCATTACTATCTTCCTTTTACGCTTTATTGCGCTGTAACGCTTTATAGATAGCCTGTGTGCCAAATTCCATCGCCTCAACGGGGATGCGTTCATCAGCGGCGTGAACTGTTTGCAGGAAATTGAAATCCTCTGGTAAGGTCATAGGGATAAACCCATAGGTCTGAATACCTAGCCGTGAAAAGAAACGTCCGTCTGTAACGGCTGGCGTGAGCACAGGTATAGGAGTGCTATCTGGGTCAGCTTCGTGTAAGATCCTAGCTAGCGTGTCGTAAAAGCCCATATTTGGCTCGGCCTGCCCTTGATCGTAGCGCACGACTTCAAGCTCTACATCCGTTCCAATGAGTTGATGTAGTTCGTCTAGCATATCCTGAGGGCTGAAGCCTGGCAAGAGGCGACCATCTATCTCAAAAATAATTTCGCTAGGAATTACATTGATTTTGCTTCCGCCCCGTATGATGGTGACATTAGCAGTATTGTACAGTAAGGGTTCAATGAGTGACTTCTGTGCGCCAAGTGTATTGAGTACTACCTGTGTCTGGGCTGGATCGAGGAGCTGAAGCATCTGTGAACCCAAAGGCGCTGGTATTACTACTGCCATAGTTTCGATCATTTGTTGAAGGATAGGCGTACTATGTAGAGGAAGGCGGTGTTTATCAAGTTGCTGGAGGACGTGTCCGAGCTTGGCTGCCGCTCCTCCGTGCATAGGGATTGAGGCATGCCCGCCTGGACCACGCACTGTTGCCTTTAACCAACAAATTTGTTTTTCTAACACCTGAATAGCATAAAACTTTTTGCCGCCAAAGTGCAGACTGAAGCCACCGAACTCACCAATAGCATAGCGTATATCCTTGAACAACTCGGGGTGTTGCTCCACCAGGAATTGTGCTCCTAGCCTACTGCCAGCTTCTTCGTCACTCAACACAGTGAGCACAACATCGCCAGGAAGCGAAATATTCTCTGCCTTGGCGCGCCGGAGTGCTGCTATCATCATAGCAACACCACCTTTCATATCTAATGCGCCGCGTCCCCAAATATAGCCGTCGATCTCATTGGCTGCAAATGGTGGTTGCTGCCAGTTCTGCTTCTCTGTAGTTACAACATCAACATGGCCCTGTAGCAACAATGGTGGCGCATTTCCACTTCCACGTAGGCATGTGATAAGATTGGGGCGTGCTGGGTCACTGGCAAGAATAGTCGTCTGAAACCCTGCCTCTTTTAATAACGTATTTATATAAGTGATACATGCTAGCTCGTTGCCTGGCGGGTTCGTCGTATTGAAACGGATAAGCTGCTGTAACAGCTCTGCGGGACGTTGGTAGATGGTAGTCTGTGCTGGTGATGTAGGCATCTATGTTCTCCATTTCGCCGCCTGGAGCGGCCAAAACAGCATAGAGGTGTCGCGGGGACACCTCGAACCTCGCTAAGGGTATGCACCCCTCCTCCTACTGCTGAAGGCGGCGCTTCATACGGGTAGTATATGACAAAATACAAGAAGTCGTCGGCAGACTGAAGAAGGGGCTAGCAAAGGGGTCAAGGTTGCTCTTGAGCAGAGAAGACAGCTATAATGGCGTAATAAGTTATGTCCTATCACTGCGATCAAATATCATTGAGAAGGGAAAGAAATTGATGCAAGGAGAGGTCAAGAATGCTAGTAGTGGTAGCAATCGATTGCGTACTTTGCGCGACTTGGGTATCAGCGCATTAAAAATTATGCCTGCCAACATAGGTATGGTGCAGAACTTCATGAAAGCCGTGAATTGGAAGCAGGCACACGAGGAAGTGCTGCAAGGCTTAAACAATACTGTGGTAATTGTTGGTCAGCCCAACACGGGAAAAAGTACGCTTTTCAATAAGTTAAAAGGAGAGGCACTTTCTCCTGTATCTGCAGAGGCAGGTACAACACGCGGCCTCATACGCACGGATTTCGGGCCATTTACCCTAATTGATACCCCCGGCATCGATAGCCCTGGCAAACTCTCGGATATCGCGCAAAGTGGCTTGCAGCAGGCGAGTGTAGTCGTGTTGCTTATAGATGGTTCAAAAGAGCTACAACCAAAAGACAAAGAACTGTACGAAGTTGTCAGCAAGCTGGAAAAGCCTGTTATCATCGCTGTCAATAAAGTTGACGTGCTCAAAGGTAAGCAAAGTGGTGACCGCTTAGCGACCGAGATAGCAGCAGTGCTTGGTATACCGGGTGTCATTCCTATCTCAGCAAAGACTGGCTTGAATGTTGCCGAAGAGTTGATCCCAGCGATCATTGAGGCAAGTCCAGAGGCGGCCCTAGTGATAGGACGGGAACTGCCTTACTTCCGACGGCAGGCTGCTCAGCGTATTATTCGCAATGCTGCTTTGCTCAGTCTGGCTGCTGGCATAGAACCTCTTCCACTCGTAGATATTCCCATTCTACTAGGCTTGCAAGTTCGTCTAGTACTACGCATTGCTGCGCTGTATGGTGAGTCAATGGATAGTGCAGAAACAATGAAACATGCAAGGGAGTTGATGGCAACTGTGGTCGGTGGATTAGGCATGCGCTACCTTGCTGAACAAGCGGCTAAAGCTGTTCCATTTGCTGGCGACCTTGTCGCTGGGGCTATCGCTGGGGCTGCTACGTGGTCTATTGGTGAGGTTGCCCTTGAGTATTATGAGGGTGGCAAACAAATAAATGTTCCGCACCTGCGGCAGCTTTTTAATGATGTGTACCGTAGTTTCCGCAAGGAGCGTAACGCTGATGAGCTACGGAAGCGCATAAGTGGTGGCGCAGCGAGCTAGCGTCCTTACCAGGGGTTTTGAGGTGTCCCCCTAAAACACCTCTTTTTCCTATTTTGCTCACCGTTGCAGGCGACGAGGGAGACAAAACATGCACTTTCCTTATGAACTGTACGAGACTTTAGCTGAACCGCTCACCGTTTACTATCCCACAGGGGAGGAAGCACGCGCCCGTTGGGTATTTCAAACCATCGATAAAGCCGCTGGGCTACTCACACAACTGCTCAATCAGCCTATGCCAGAGATAGAAATCCTGCTGGTTACTATGGCTGATTGGCCTCTTGCTCCCCGTAATGAGGATGAAGAACTGAGTAACCCGCAGCCATACTGGACTGATGCATCGTCTCCTCCGTGTATCGTCATACCCGCCGAGATTGATGCGATTTTCGGTGAGTTCACGCAAGAGAAGTTTGCCTACATGCTCTGCCATGAACTCATCCTCGCTTTTTTAGAGAGTGATTCGCGTCCCTGGCCCAACGACTATCCCCTCTGGGCGGACGAATGGCAGTTAAAGTTTGCGGCCTTATGGCTCTACCAGCATTTATACTCGCGGCAAGACATCGTTAATAAAGACCTGCGCGAGCAGAATGCTGAGATTTTCGAGCCAGAACCAGATGGTAAAACTCCTGTTACCATCAGAGGCTTCGATTGGTACGAGGATACCGCCGCAGAAGACTATTTAGCTTATGAGCTGTTGCTTGAACAGTTTGCTGCTGACTTACTTGCAACCTATGAGCCCCAGGTACTGCCATGCTTCCTAGACTTGTATAGGGTGGAACGCGATGTTTTGCTGAGCGACGATGTTACTGCGATGCTGGCTAGTGCCCTCGGTCCTGGTGGAGCTGAGTGGCTAGAGGAATTGGTCTATTTTTAGCGGTGTACCGTTGCCAAGTTAATGTAAAAAGAGGTCATGTATGTTCCGTCGTGTAGCAATTATTGGCTTAGGACTTATTGGTGGGTCAATAGGCATGGCTTTGCGTAAGGCGAAAGTGGCACAGCAAGTGGTTGGTTATGATTTGGGCAAGGGGGTAGGTGATCATGCATGCAACCTAGGTGCAATTGATGAGTCGTGTGCAGTACTAGCAGACGTAGTATCTGACGCAGAATTGCTTATTTTGGCAACCCCTGTGGGGCCTATGCGAGCTCTGTTGCAAGATATTGCATCATTTGTCACTCCAGAAACCATAGTAACGGATGTTGCTAGTACTAAAGTCCAGGTGATTAGCTGGGCTGAAGAATTGCTGCCATCTTCTGTGGCCTTTGTTGGTGGCCATCCTATGACGGGCAAAGAATTGACGGGAATTGCATTTGCTGATCCTGCTCTCTTTCAAAATTGCATCTATTGTCTTACTCCCACGGCACGGACGAATCGTATGGCTCTCAACAAAGTAGCTGCCTTCGTTGAGGTCTTGGGAGCGCATGTACATTTCCTCGATCCTGCTGAGCATGATGAGCAAGTAGCGGGTGTTAGTCATCTTCCCTTTCTTGCTTCGATAGCACTGGTAAATGCTGTTGCTGCTAACCCAATGTGGGCAGATGCATCTCTGCTCGCAGCAGGGGGGTTTCGTGATATGTCGCGCTTAGCTGCTGGTAGTCCTGAAATGTATCGCGATATCTGTATAACGAATAGTACTGCTATAACGCAATGGCTTGATGAGTACATCAATGGCCTATGTATATTGCGCGAGCGCATTTCATCCCATGATAGCAGTCTTGATGAAACATTTGCACATGCACAACAGTTGCGTTACTCTCTTTTCTCCAGTTTCCTCCGTGAGGATAGAAATTAGTAAGAAAACCTCTTGACAGGGGAAAGCCGCTATGGCATAATAGCGCTGTCGCCGAGATAGACGAGGACCACACTCCAGTAGTAGCGTTGACTCCCCGAACCCCATCCACCCTCGTGGCTTGGTGTCTCTTGGACCAACCTCTGCCTTGCGG
>JAFATZ010000103.1 GCA_019243675.1 Ktedonobacteraceae bacterium
CTACGCCAGGAAAGCAGTATCCTACTCCACAACCTGTACCAGTAGTGGCGCATCCGTATTGTCCATCAGACTATACATTCGCGTTTCCTCCTCCTTCCAAAAACGATTCAAACTCGGTATGGTGGTAGCATAGCTGGGTGCAGGGCGGCAGTAGCCCTTGCCGGAGCGCGAGGTGTCCTCGCAAAAATCCCCCACGAACATGGAGCGCCCAATAACTCTTGTGTAATTGTCTTGCAAACAATTACACAAGAGTTATGCGTTACTTTTCTGTCTTATATATCGTTCCTACAGAAAGAAGAGGTGTATAATGCAGATCGAAGAGCATCCCAAGCAATCTTTTTCACAGGCTCCATTACAGTCCAATACTATGGAGAGTAAGATGGAGAAAAAGGTTGCAATGCCAGCGAAGCTCCCCGCCCATAGCCGGGCTGCTGCCGCACAAAGACTCAATGATGTTCCAGAGAAACCAGCGCCGGGTGTGTACTACCGCGCTCCACATCTGGTGCTACCCTCTAGTTGGCGGGTCAAGCGCCATCTTAAACGCAAGAGCCTACGCCAGAGCAGTAAGCGCTATGCAATTGTTGAGCGCATAGGCACGAAGTGGACATTGCTTCCCCTAGCATTCAGCTTCATCATCGCTATTGTTGTGCTCGCCAGCGTCTTTGTTGCAGTGAGCAGCCTTGTCAATGCCACCAACCAACGCTACCAAACTCAGGTAACGACTCTTGCCGATATCATACCACAAGATAGTTTAAAAGCATATGATCAGCATGGTACGTTGATCTATCAAATGCTGGATCAAGGTCTGCAAACAACCGTGCCGCTCTCAAAAATCTCTCCTCAGCTTGCCCATGCCGAGATCGCAATTGAGGACCAATCCTTCTGGACCAATCCAGGTTACGATATTACTGGTATTGTCAGAGCAGCTCTTGATGACCTAACGCATGGCCGTGTCGTCTCTGGTGGTAGCACGATTACACAGCAACTCATCAAAAACACGATTGTAGGCGACCAAGCCACTATTACGCGTAAGCTACAGGAGATTATTCTGGCTCCCGAAGTGACGCGTTACTACAGCAAACAGCAGATTCTCTCCATGTATCTGAACACCACCTACTATGGAGAGCAGGCGTATGGAGCCGATGCAGCAGCTTTTATCTACTTCAACCTGCAAGACACACCTACGGCAACGGCCGCTTCGCAGCTCGACCTCGCACAATCGTCGATGCTGGCAGGTATTCCCAGTTCACCTATCGCACACGATCCCTTTTTACATCCTAATACAGCGTTCCAGCGCATGCAGGAAGTGCTCAGGCAGATGTATTTGCAGGGATACATTACGCACAATCAAGAGGTAGCCGCACTCGTTGAAGCGCAGGGACCGACGTTCCTGCATCGTGGTGTCATCAAGAATGACCTCGCGCTGCATTTTATGAGCTATGCTCTCAACGAGTTGGCTCACGAGCTACACGTGAAGGTGAGTGATCTATCACGTGCTGGACTGGTAGTTTCCACAACACTCGATCTTGGGCTGCAGAATAAAGTATTGCAGATTGCGCGCCAACACATCTCAGCATTAGCCGCTGCGCATCATATGTCGAATGCAGCCGAAGTAATGATCGACTATCATACAGGTGCCATTCGCGTTCTATTAGGCAACCTTGACCCGAATGATCCCAATAGTGGGCAGTTCGACGTAGCAACGCAAGGTTATCGTCAGTCCGGCTCATCGTTTAAACCCTTCATTTATGCCACTGCTTTTGCAAAGGGTATCAGCCCTGGTACGCCTGTGCTGGACGGTCCGTTCACCATACAATTGTGTTGTGGTCTTCCTGCATACACACCACAAAACTACGATTTGCGCTACCATGGACTGATTTCATTTCGCTATGCCTTGCAGAACTCGTTCAACGTTCCTGCTGTCAAGTTATTGACACAAATTGGTGTTGATGATTCCCTTCACACGGCACAGAGTATGGGCATTACTGATTATGTAGGCACACCCAACTACACTATGGTGCTGGGCAGTCTGGGCATTCATTTAATCGATGAGACCGCTGCTTATGGCGTTTTTGCCAACGGTGGTATTCGTATTCCGCCACATGCTATAGATACAGTGAAAGACGTGCAGGGCCATGTGATCCTACAGGTTGCCCCTATGGGCACGCGTGTCATTAGCAAACAGGTAGCCTTTATGATAACCAATGTGTTGAGCGATAACAACTCACGTACCTTCGAGTTCGGTAAGTGCAGTGCGCTCTATCTATATAGTAGTACAGAAACTGCTTGTTATCTAGGTCATCCTGGCTCCATCAGGCCTGCTGCCGTGAAGACTGGCACTTCCAATAACTTCGCTGATAACTGGACTGTGGGCTACACGACGGACTACGTCATGGGTGTGTGGGCAGGCAACGACGACAACTCGCCAATGGTGAACATAACGGGCGTCGATGGTGCCGCTCCCATCTGGCACGACTCGTTACTCCTAGCAGAACAGGGGCAACCCATTAAGAACTTCCCCTCAAGTGTAAGCGGCGTCGTAAAGAAGACGGTGAGCTACCCAGGCATTACAACGACGGATTGGTATATCGCGGAATCCTGATTTATCGTGCCTTTCCTTGACGGAGCGCTATATTGTAGGGGCCCGATTTATCGTGCCCCCGTTAAGCGTTTATCAGCACCGTTATTCCCAGCCGCTCTAGCAGCTTGCGGCTCATCTCAGCACGATGCTTGATGGGCATACGACCGGGGTGCAAGTGCGCATCGGAACCAGTACTGAAGAGCAGATTATGCTTGCGTGCGTATTCCAGGTACGTCTCAATCATAACTTTACTGTGGTAGGGATGGTAAATCTCGATGCCGTCGATAGCTACCTCTGCACGCACCTGATCGAGTAGAGCAGTGTCATAGTATGTAAAACCGCTCTCACGCCGTCCAGGATGGGCAATAAGACAGACTGCTCCGCTATGGTGGGCGGCATCTACTGTCTCGCCCATATCCGCCATGATCGAGCGGAAGCCAGCCTGCGTAATCATCTGCATGGCGCTGCGTTCATCCGAGGCATGGCCATGCGCACGCAAGAGACGAACATTATCATATGGTCGGCGCAACTTGCCATCGTTATCAGCTAGAATCTCCTCTTGGCGCGCAAAGATATACCCTTTGTGACGTAGCGTCTCGTTTACCTCATACGTATTCTCCAATTGTAGGCGCACAACCTTCTCGGTCAAGGGCAGTAGTTCGTTCTGCTCTGGATCAAACCCATAGCAAAGTACATGACCCATTTTCCCTCGCCACTCTGTGCTCATCTCTACGCCGGAGAGCACGGGCAAATTCTTCGCAGCTCCCAACTGCTGAATCCCAGCAACAGTATCGACACGGTCGTGATCTGTGACAGCTACAAGCGAGAACTCCTCAGCGGCGAGGTAATCGATCAGTTGCTGAGCGGGCCAGCGACCGTCACTATAGGTTGTATGCATATGTAAATCGATGGGGGCATCCCCCTCAAGCGTAAGATGTGTGAATTGTGCTGCTAAACGTGACAAAATTGGCTCCTTTACAAGATAATACACAGTACATCATAATAGTACCACACAGTACATCTTGTGTTGTGGTCTGCATCCACACACAACCACAACATTCATTTGCTCTTTGTGATACAATGGCATTGCCTGTATAGGCAATCACCAAGGAGCGTGATGATGCTAGAACAACAAGATCTATTAGCACGACTGAATGAGCCACAACGTCAAGCGGTAACAACCACGCGCGGGCCTGTGCTTATTCTAGCAGGACCGGGTAGCGGTAAAACTCGTGTCATCACTCACCGCATCGCTTATCTTGTTCAGCACGAGCAGGTATCGCCATGGCGTATTCTCGCAGTGACCTTTACGAATAAAGCGGCCAAAGAGATGCGTGAGCGTCTGGAGAAGCTGGTGGGTGTGAGTGCGTCTAAGGAGATGACCATTGGTACCTTTCACGCTATCTGTGTGCGTGTACTGCGTGCCGAGGCCGATTCGCTTGCTCCCTATGGTCTGAGCAAATCTTTTGCTATTTTCGATACCGAAGATCAGACAACGCTCATCAAGCAAGCTATCAAAGAACTGAACCTAGATGAGAAGCAATACAGACCCGCAGCAATCCAGGCACAAATTTCGCGTGCCAAAAATGATATGCTCGGCCCAGACCAGATGGCAGAGCAGGCAAGAAAGTATAGCGAAGAGGTCGCGGCCCGTGTCTACAAGTTGTACCAGAAGCTACTGCGCAGCAACAACGCCGTCGATTTTGACGATTTGCTGATGCTTACTGAGCACCTATGGCGGCGCGAATCGGATATTCTACACCATTACCAACGCAGGTGGCAATACATTCACGTTGATGAGTTTCAGGACTGCAATCTGCCTCAGTACAAGTTGATTCGCTTGCTGGGCTATGGTACGGATGATAGACATGAGGGACTGGGCAACGTTTGTGTAGTAGGTGATGACGACCAAATGATCTACACTTGGCGCGGCGCAAGTGCTGAGAATGTATTGCGCTTTGAGCATGACTTTCCCCACACCAAGATTATTTTACTTGAACAGAACTATCGCTCAACCCAGACCATTCTCGATGCTGCACAGGGCGTCGTACGGCGTAATAATATGCGCAAAGAGAAAAAGCTCTGGACTGCTGAAGGCAAAGGCGAGCAGATCACCGTACACGAAGCATATAACGAAGAGGATGAGGGTCTCTATACGGGGCACGAAATCCTACGCCTGCAGGCAAGAGGTGAGATCGACAAACGCAGCGATGTGGCCGTTATGTATCGCACCAATGCCCAGTCCCGCGCTATAGAAGAGCAATTCTTACGTTTGAACATTCCCTACAAGGTGATTGGTAGCCGCAAGTTCTATGAGCGCAAAGAAATCAAGGATATGATCGCCTACATGCGCTTGCTCATCAATGCTAACGATAACTTGAGTTTGCAGCGTGTCATCAATGTACCCAATCGCAAGGTCGGCCCTAAGACACTAGGGGAGCTGCAACGCTGGGCGGCTCAAAACATGCTCTCGCTCTATGCGGCTCTTCAACGTATTGATGAGCACCCTACCCTCGGTAAAGCTGCTAGGACAGCGCTAGCAGCATTCGGTGAACTCATTGCTGACCTCACCAAAGCCATGGACGAACTGCAACTGCCCGAACTGCTGGATAGAATTGCAGAGCGTAGTGGCTATGGTCCCGAGCTGCGCACCATTTCCAACGAAGAGTTGGACCGCTGGGGTAACGTGCTTGAACTGCGCCGCGTAGCCGAAGATTATGCTGAGATTGAAACACATACAGCTCTTGAACTCTTCTTAGAAAACGTCGCTCTCGTTGGCGGTGCAGACACGGCACAGACCAGCGAAGAAGGCACGCTCATTCAAGATGAGAACGCCGACGCTGTTACGCTCATCACCCTGCATGCAGCCAAAGGGCTGGAGTTTCCCGTTGTCTTCATCGTTGGTATGGATGAAGGTTCGCTACCTCATTCGCGCTCAATAAGCAAGCCTGAACAACTCGAAGAAGAGCGTCGCCTGGCCTATGTCGGCTTTACGCGCGCTATGCGCCGTCTCTATCTCGTGCGTGCCTCGCGCCGCTCTCTATTTGGGGAGACGCAATCCACCGAGCCATCCCGTTTTCTCAAAGATATTCCCAAGCATCTCGCTACAACTCCTAGCACACCCAATACACCCAACGGCTATAGTTCAAGTGTCGACAGTTCGCGTAGTCGTCCCACCTGGGATGACGACTACGATCAGACGACATACCCAACGAGAGAAAGTGGCAGAGCATATGGCAGCAGTGGCAGTCAGAAAAGGTCGAGCGCACCAAGGCAGTCAACACCTCCATCACTGCTACACCGCAGTAGCGACAACATCTCTCTCCCGCAGAAAGGTGAACCTGCTAGACCCAAGCAACAGCAATACAAGCCCGGTGACCGAGTGCGCCATAGCCTCTTTGGAGAAGGATTCGTGCTCAAGAGCCAGATGGAGGCTGGAACAGAATTTGTTGAAGTGCAGTTCCAGGGCAAATATGGGAAGAAGTATCTCAGTTCGGATTTTGCAAAATTGGAGAAACTGTAGCACGAAATCATGGGAAAAAGAGCATTGACAAACCCATCACACTAGGTGTAATATACCCTGCGTAATCCCGCTGCAACTAGCCCTCGTGGCGGAATGGTATACGCAGCAGGTTGAGGGCCTGTGCCGATATCGGCGTGGTGGTTCGAGTCCACTCGAGGGCATTCCACACAGGGCATCCAAAAAGCGTCAAGCGAGTGGATGCCTTTCTTATTCAGGGCGATTAGCTCAGTTGGTTAGAGCGGCTGCTTTACACGCAGTAGGTCTGGGGTTCGAATCCCTAATCGCCCATTCTAAACAGATCACTTCACTTCTCTCATCATACATGCTATACTGCATATAGGCTCATTAGTCCGTCGCAATAGGACACTTTGACAAATCTTGCAGAGGTGCGTCTTTTTATATAAGATCGTAGTATAAATATGTGATGGCCATTAGCAATAGAAGTACGAGAGAGCAAAGCGTGTTGAAAGAGCAACAAAGGTTTGTGAACAACAACAATGCTTCTACTACCGGTAAAAAGATTTTCCACTTTGGAAATTACGATCTGGTTCGTCGTATTGATGTGGGTGGTATGGGTGAGGTTTACTTGGCGCGCCAGCGCACTGCCTTTGGGCGCGAGGTGGCTGTAAAGATTATACGCTCTGATCTTGTACATGATATGACGGCACGAAAACGCTTCTTACGCGAAGCCGAGGTAAGCGCCCATTTGAAGCATGAGCATATTCTTCCCCTCGTCGAGTTTGGTGAAGAGCAGGGACGCCTTTTCCTAGTTACACCCTACATTGAGGGTGGTACACTCGCCAGAAGGCTGCAGAATGAGCCACTTTCCCTCCCGGAGATCCATCAGCTCTTCAGTGCTCTCGTGCGAGCCGTTGCCTATATCCATAAGCGCGGCGTCATTCATCGCGATCTCAAACCAAGCAACATTTTGCTTGACCGTGAGGAGGGTAGCGACCAGATTTATGTCCGTCTCATTGACTTTGGCATTGCATCTATTCAAGGGACGACGGCGAGTCCACCGCTGACAAGGGCGGGTAATGAGCTAGGTACCATTGCCTATATGGCCCCTGAACGGCTTTCAGGCATTGCGGCTCCTAGTAATGACATCTACTCGCTTGGTATCATACTCTATCAAATGCTGACCGATGACCTACCCTCAGAAGGAGAATTGCTGTCAATACCGCATCCCTTTGACTACGTAGTGGAGAATTGCACGTTAGCTAACCCGGAGGACCGTTTCGCCAGTGCAGACGACCTGTTGATTGCCTTTGAGCAGGCATACAAGACTTTTACCGAATCAGGCGGAACCAAACCTGTGGGTATCTCTGAAACACTAAATCAGAACGATTTTCCTACACCTAAGTACACAACTGCAGCACTTTGGGAGAGCGAGGTGCTGCAGGAAGCCTCACTACAGCAGCACGCGGAAGTTGTGGTACCGGAAGCTTCCCTAGCACTGAATGGTGCCTCCCCTACACACACCTTCAATCCAGAGGACTACAGCGCACCTACTACACATCTTGACCCCGCGCAAGTGCTGTCAAGGCAGAAGGGTCTCATCGAGTCGCCGCCAATTCACACATCGAGCGGGTCCAAACGACGCAAGCGCTCTCTTGTCGGCTTCATCTCGCTAGCACTAGGAGCGCTGCTAGTCGTGACAACAGCTTTTGGCTTTTTTATCTTCCAAGCCACTATTTCTGCGGATGCGACAGTTAGTCCCCAGGTTCATCCACTCAGCAAAGTGTTCACCGTGATTGCCAAACCGACACAGGACGGTATTAATGTAAACTCAGCATCTATCCATGTCGGTGTAGTAACAACGAGCAGGACGGAGTCAAAGACCAGCCCAACAATAGGTCAAATATGCGTTCCCATCGTTGGTTGCATACCAAGCGGAGGATCTTTTGACGTTGATGGACTCATAGGACAGATACGCTCAGATCTCAGACCACAACTAGACCAGGAGCTGCGATCAAAGGTTCAGGCTAGCGGTGGCACAGAAGTAGGCGATATTCATTACAACGACAGCAATGTGTCCTCAGATGGAGGTCAGTCCGGTAGCACAGTCACCGTCTCTTTAACCGAGCAGGCAAGCGTTGAATATGTCAAGCCTAGCGACCTTCAAAACTTGGTGCGCCAACTCTTGGTACAGCAGATGAACAGACAATTTGCTGGTAACTATGTGCTCATTGATCATTTCACACAAATAGGTCAGCCAGTTGTACAGGAAACAGATGGAAACGGTGTCGTAACCATGTTGGTCGCGGCAGGGGGAGTAGGGAGGTTCCAAGTCTCGGACGATCAATTGAGGAGTATGGCAGATCATCTGCAAGGGTTGAAACTAGCGGACGCAGAGGGCTTCCTAGCTCAACAGCCAGGGATTGAGCCGAAAACAGTCCAGGTTCATATTTCCTACGGTGATACTATACCCAGTAATGTACTGCAGATTCACCTTGTGCTGGTCGATCCCAACACCGCCAATCTGCCCCCGCTGCAGTTGCCCCCAGTAGGGGCCTGATTTATCATGCGCGTGTGTGGGGCACGATTTATCGTGCCCCTACCGCAGTTCTTTCCACAGCGCTTTTACTGTCCGTGCTGCTACCTCATAGCCGAAGCCACGGCGCTGCAGAAAGGCTCCCAGACGTGTACGAAATCTAGTAAAGTCTATATCAGGGGAACGTAACAGTGACACGGCTTTTTTATGGCCTGCCCGCATGGCAAGTTCCTCGTCTTGCTCCTCATCGACTAGGTCATCCACAATTTCGCGCTCTATACCTTTCATATAGAGTTCATTTTTCAAGGCATGTGTACCACGCGGACTAAATTGCTCTCGCGTCTCTATCCAAAAAGAAGCAAAGTCGTAGTCATTCACCAGTTCCAGTGCATCGAGTCTAGCAAGTGCAGTCTCTACTAGCGCGGGGGGTGTCTCCTTGCGCCGCAGGTAGCGCCTGATCTCTTGCCGACTACGTGGACGAAACGAGAGATAGTTCAGCGCACGGTCAATAGCCAACTGCAGTGCCTCTTCGTTTCGTAACTGTTCCAACTGTTCTGGAGAGAGTTCTTGGTCAAGTGCTAATGCCAATTGATGCACGATGCGCGCATGTACACCCAACAAGAAATGACCATCTACATACACGTTAATGCGTTCAGGATTGTTACCTTGTGGTTGTAGTGAGGTAATACGCATGATCTTATTTTACCACGCGTGATGGGGTTTCTGCCTCTGGCAGCATCTCGCTCAGCGGCACTTCCCTCTTGTGAGTGATGTGATTATACTCATCCACAAAAACGATCTGTGGTACCAGCGAACGTATCTCTTCCTCAGTGTATTGTGCATAACTAATGATGATGATGAGGTCACCCTCCGAGTTCAAGTGGGCTGCCGCTCCGTTTAGACAGATGACGCCAGAGCCGCGAGCGCCAGCAATAGCATACGTCTCCAGGCGTGAGCCGTTGCTAATATTCACAACTTGAACCTGCTCATAGCAATAAATGTTGGCGGCATCCAGCAAATCCTGATCAATAGTAATGCTTCCCATATAGTTGAGATTAGCCTGCGTGACAGTGGCGCGATGAATTTTTCCTTTGCACATTGTGCGCAACATGGGGATGGTTGCTCCTTTCATATTCGTCCTCTACATAGTATATACTCATCTCATAGGAAGGGAACATAGTAGATAACAACTCCTCACGCTGACTAATCGCTTGTTTATTTCCACCTTCCTTAAGGTATAATTGTAATTATAAACTCACCTACTGTTCCTGCAGAGAGGGATCATAAGCATGTTACTCCAGGCGAACATTCGAAAAATGCTGGTCAACGGTGACCAATGGGCTAATTGGTATGGCTACCACATACCACTAAGTGATGAACATTTTGTCATCTGGACTCCAGCAAGGACACAAATGCATTGGAAACCGGGCACCTGGGTCTTGGAGAAACACCAGTTAAGCTACTTCTGGCGTGACGCTTGGTTTACTATTCACATTAATTATAA
>JAFATZ010000257.1 GCA_019243675.1 Ktedonobacteraceae bacterium
ACATTATAACCCACACACCAGCCAATACAAGACCTACGACCTTCCCATGTTGAAGCGGCCAGACCCCAGTAACAAAAACAACACGCTTATCTTACCGAGTGCTCCCAACGACATCGCACTTGATGCTTATGGCAATGTTTGGTTTACGGAACTCAACGCCGACTCTCTAGGTATGCTTGATGTACGAACAGGCCAGATGAAGCACTATCACCTTGCCGCTCAAGGTAACACGCACTATCTCGACCCATACGGCATCGCGCTTGATCCACGTGGCATGGTCTGGTTTACTGAGGCCAACACTAACAACATTGGTCAACTCAACCCCAACACAGGTGCCGTGCGTCGCTTCACGGTACAAGGTTCGAGCACTTCCTTCATGGAGATTGCTAGTGATAGCCTAGGCACTATCTGGGCTACCTCGTTTAGCCCTGGCTTGCTCGTCAAGCTCAATCCTGCGACGGGAGCATTTACGACGTATAATGCTCCCTCTACGGGAAACAATAGCGGTGCTCTCTATGGCCTTGATGTCACACCGAATGGTGAAATATGGGTCGCAATTGCTGCAGAGGGTATCATCGCACGTCTTGATACAAGCAAAGAGCGTTTTATCTACTATCAGGTTCCCACATCTGCAAGCTTGCCATTCGGTGTAGTGATGGGAACGCATAACACGCTCTGGTTTACTGAGGCTGGCAGTGATAAGGTAGGGATGCTGCAGCCTTGATATGCCTGTTTTACGGGAATACGGGAGACAAACGATATGGATACGGACGACACAGCACCAGCTACCTTGTCCGAGATGCTCAGGGGATACTGGATCACGCAGATCATTTACGTGGTCGCCAAACTAGGCATTGCTGATCTTCTGGAGGGAGGCCCAAGAATGAGTGATGAGCTGGCGATATCCACTGGGACACATGCTCCGTCACTCTATCGCCTGCTGCGTGCCCTGGCCATCATTGGGGTGTTCGAGCAGGACGAGAAAGGCAGCTTCAGTCTCACGGCCATTAGCCGCTGCCTAGTCAGCAACATTCCTGGCTCCATGCGTGCTCGGGCTATTGCCAATGGAGAGGAGTGGTATCGTGCCTGGGGAGACTTGCTCTATAGTGTAAAGACTGGTCAAAAGGCATTTGACTATGTCTTCGGAATGCCCTTCTTTCAGTATCTAGCCCAGAACACCCCCGCTAGCGAAATCTTCAATGAAACCATGACTGGTTCCTCGGAACAGGGTGCGGCTGCCATCATAGCCGCGTACGATTTCTCCTGGGCTAAGACGATTGTCGATGTCGGAGGTGGACACGGTGCGTTGATTGCATCCATCCTCAATGCGAACCCGCATGCGCATGGAATCCTGTTTGACGTGCCACAGGTGACCGAGGGCGCGAGAGCGCATCTTGTCGCTGCAGGCTTAGCTGAGCGTTGTGAAGTGGTCGGGGGAGACTTTTTCCAAGCGGTGCCCAGCGGTGGTGATATCTACCTTCTCTCCTGGATCATCCATGATTGGGACGATGAGCGCAGTGTCACGATCCTCAAAAACTGCTATCAGGCGATGGCATCGGGTGCCAGACTCCTACTGATTGAGCGGGTGGTCCCGCACGACAATGAACCATCTTTGAGCAAGCTGTATGATCTGCATATGCTGGTGCTGCTCGGTAGCCGCGAACGCACCAAGCCTCAGTACCAAGCACTCCTCGATGCGGCCGGTTTCAAGTTGACAACTATCATTCCCATCCCGCAGGTATCCGAGCGCAGTATCATTGAGGGAATGCGTGTGTAGTCAGGCGCAAACGTGCAGCTAAAATAGGAGGAATCTCCGGCATGCTCGACCAATTCAAGGGAAGTTTACTTTCTTTAGGTTTCTCAAATGCTGGCTCCTCCAAGCCGTCTAGCATAAAACCGACATCGAAACATGTATTGAACAAGACATGCAGCGGTCGGTCGAAGTAGTACTGCGTGGTGGGTTGGCCAATGATCGCTACCCCTTTCTTCGCCGTTCCCCCTAGGTACTTTGCAACTTTCACTGCGTACGTTGTAATGAATTCTCCTTCTTTGTCCTGCTGTTCTGCCACCAAAGTACTGCTATTATTGAAGCAGGGATGCAGAATGGAGAAGACAAAGCGTCCATTGACTTTCAGCAGTTGACTCAGGGCAGACAGAAGTGGAGTGATGGAACTCATGTCCATCATGGCCATGTTACAGACAGCCGCGTCAAAGCGTTGCTTGCCTAGGGTCAGTAATTGCTCCTCGTTGGTGGCATCGATTACCCGGTATTCAATACGCTCAGCATGCTCGGTCGTTCGTGCCTTCGCTAGCTCGATAAGTTTCTCGCTAAAGTCCGTTGCCACTACCTGCGCTCCCAATTGCGCCATGTGCCTGGAGAACAAGCCATTGCCACAGGCCACCTCCAGCGCCAATTCTCCTGGCTTCAGCTT
>JAFATZ010000392.1 GCA_019243675.1 Ktedonobacteraceae bacterium
GGAACCCTCGCCGATATTGCCAAACTTGCTGCTGAAGCTGACCTTAGCTCGCCTGCTATTACCGTGATTGGCACAGTTGTGAGCTTAAGTGAGACGCTTGCGTGGTATCCATGAGTTCACACTACTGTAGAGTCAACTCTACAGTAGTGTGAGATGCGCTAAACTCTGGCTATTAAGTCTGTTGACGCCTACGCGGTCGTAATGGTCACCCGCTCGATATGGACTGGGGCAGTCGACTGTATTGCCGCAGTGGCTTCTGGCGACAGGGACTCGGCACCAGCAGGAGGCAGAAGCCCAGACGTGATGAAGGTTACCTCGACTGGCCGCCCCTGCCACTCTCCGCGCTGATGCAATGCCTGCACGTTACCAGTGATGTCGAAGCTGCGTTTGCCGCCAGGCTGCTGTCCTTGCATGTGAGCTGCATGTGCTCCGCCGTGAGGTTTGAAAGCGAAGAAGCCCAGGCTACCCACATAGTAATGGCTCTGGTAGTCCGGCTGCTGGTCCTCTGGAAGGTTGATGTACACTTCGTAGGTGACGGCTGGCATTCGATCAATGTGGATACCTTCAAGGTTGAGCACAACTCGGTTACTGACAACCGGGGCTGCGACCATAGCGGCTACCCGATTGCGGGTAGCGTCCTCCATCGGAACGGTTACTTTGACTGGTTGAGTGCCAAGCTCGATCATATTCGTTCCCTCGCTTGCTCCTAGTGTGGTCTTGAATGGACCCGCGCCTGTCCCGCCCGCCAGCGCTAGCGCGGTGACTTGGTGCGCGAGGGACGGTGTAGGAATGTTCGCAGGGTCATCATCGTAATTGTAATTCAATTGGCCGACGGTGTCCACGATATCTCGCCCGGACATGGTAACTTGTTGACCATTCTCGTCGAAGAAGGTAAATGAAAAAGTGTTCCACGCATTGTCTGTTGGATTGGCACGCCCACCTCCTTGGTCCAGCCAGCGCTTCCAGAGCCGATCAATGTTTGCGTGGTGCAGCCAGAAGATCGGATCCTGTGCCGCAAAATTGGGATCGCTCATCCAACCCTGTTCTCCGCCCACAGTAGTGTGGACGACATCGTGCGGCTGACTTTCGAGCTGACCGTGTGGGAAAAGGAAATGAGCAGGCTCCGAGACCTGCTGGCCCCCAAAGCTGAGACCAGAACCGTCTGAGTCGAGGAAGTTGACGAATCTGAATGCACTCGAGAAGCTGACGACAGACGCAGGAAGTCGGGCACCATCATTGATGCCGGGGGCGCGCTGTGGTTCTGGCACGTAGAGGGGGTTCGACGTATCACTCGGCTGGCGGAACACCAGTGGCAAGGCACGTTGCGCGGGATCGGAATAGTTCCAGTAAGGTAGCGTCAGGCTGGAGTCGCCGGAGGCCGTCCGCAAGATGCGCTCGAACCAATAGATGTACATACGGTGCCAGGACAGAAAGAAGAAGCTACCGTGCTGACACTGGCTCCATGCTGGATTCGGCGTTGGATCGTCAGTTCCATGAATGTTTGCCTGATAGAGCAAACTGGTGGGGTCATCGGGTGAGCGGGCTTGCATCGCTGCCACTCCGCGACGGAACGCTGCTATTTCCGGTCCGTCGGGAAGAAGGCTGTAGATGTTACGGCGTGTGTTCGTGGCCATTGGCTTCTCTGCCTTTCTTTACAATGTCTACTAAAAGCGGTTAAAGTTGGTTACCCTCTATAGAAGTCGGGAAGAATACGAATTTTTAGAGGCTGTATTTCTGATCAGTTTGTATTAATTTTTATACTACCTATAGATAGAGGTATTTTCTGGACTAAATGGAATTATATCATCGTACGTAGTTTTGTAAAAACTGATCATCATATAAACGAGTAGCAAACGAACTTTTGGGACATGGACTTCTAACTACACTGTTGCTCTCTCCCCTGGTTGGTTGGGTGTCACACGTTCGTGCCGAGAAACGAGGCCCTCGGCCACGCCAGCCACGATGCATCACCTCGCTGCGAACGTGTGACGGACACTCCTTGTCCCTTCTCAGTTGTGTACCTCTCGGTACACTAGTGCTCGCTTTGTAGAGAACTCGCAACCAGATTGAGCACATCCTTGATACTGAAGGGTTTGAGCAGTGCAATAGCCTGAGTCGTTTCTACCAAGCGTTGCACGGCAAACTGGTTGCTCTCTTCCTGCATCAACAGCAGCACCAGCCGTACCCAGGCATACTGCTGCCTGAGCGCTCTCACCAGATCGAAACTCTCGGGCCGATCAGCATGCAGGGCCACAAAGGCTAGTTCGGGTGGTTCTGCCTGGAAACGCGGTAGGGCCTGAGTCGCCGCTTGGTAGTTCTCAAACAGCACGACTTGATGGCCATCTCGCTCGAAATACATCAGCAGGATAGCGCGTAGCGTTGGAGATGGCTCAACGACCAGAATCCGTTTGCCCATTGGATCCCTCCTTGGTATTGGCTCGACGACTCTGCCGTGTGACGCGGCGCACTTCTCTGCCCCACGGGTCAGTCGTCATCAGTTTTTGCACGTCTTGGTACTTGTCTTCTTCAAGGAGGCGCAGAATGCGCTCCGCGCCTTGCCTCATGCGCTTGCAAATCACGTCATGGCGTGCGGTGCC
>JAFATZ010000418.1 GCA_019243675.1 Ktedonobacteraceae bacterium
GAGAATTCCTATAGCCATGAGCCTACATAGCCTCACGAAAAGTGTTGAGAAGGTCTGACCTTCTCAACACTTTTCGTGAGGCACTGAAAGTACTAGTGAGCGTCACGATCCCAAGTCTGCTTTAATTTCTGCCTTTAGTTCGGGATCGAGTACAGCAAGCTCAGTACGGGGAAGCCGTGCAAGGCGCATGATCGCCTCGCGTAAATGTGCCGGAGCGCAATCAATAGTACAACGTTCATGAATAAGACGTTTAATGCGCATGTCGAAATGGAAGCGGCATTTACATTGTGGACAGGCCAAGAGATGATGCTGTACAATAGCGACTTCCTCAGTATTTAGTTCACGATCAAGATACAGATGCAAACGAGCAACAGTTTCAATACAATCTATACAATCATCCATAGAAATTTCTCCTACATCGTCTTATCACTTGTCCTGCTCATTCAAACATAATCGGGGTGCCCTTTCATTCCCTGGAGCTATTCAATCATATGACTCTTGTCGCAGAGGTGACTAAGCATGTTATGCTGTAGTCAGAAACGTTAGTGAAAACCACAACAGAGAACGAAGGACGGGAAAAAGTTATGACCATACCACAGCAGCCTGAAAAGGAACTTGAGCAGGTAATCTCACCGCTGGAGGTTCCATCGAGCTTTAGTGACTTCGATTTGTACCTATTTGGGCAAGGCAGAGACTACCGTATCTATGAGAAGATGGGGGCACACCTGCGCACCGTTAACGGTGTCAAGGGAGTGAACTTTGCAGTCTGGGCTCCCAATGCGCATAGTGTCTCTGTAATTGGGGACTTCAATGACTGGAACCGAGCGGCGACGCAAATGCAGTTGCGTCACAGCAATCTAGGTGTGTGGGAGTGCTTTGTGCCAGGATTGCAAGCTGGAGCACTCTATAAGTATGCTGTCTATTCGCGCTACAACAACTATATGGTTGATAAGACCGACCCATATGGTTTTGCTACTGAGTTACGTCCTCTCACAGCCAGCATCGTTGCCAACATTCATCAACACAACTGGCAGGACGATGCGTGGATGCAACAAAGAGCACAACTGCAACAACTCAATGCGCCTATTTCTTTGTACGAAGTTCATCTTGGTGCTTGGCGGCATGTGCTAGAGCGACACGTGGAGGGAGCACTCGAAGAGGATCGTTTCATGACCTATCGCGAACTGGCTCCCGCCCTGGCAACATATGTGAAAGAGATGGGCTTCACGCACATCGAATTAATGCCTATCACAGAGTACCCCTATGACGGTTCGTGGGGGTATCAGGTAACTGGCTACTATGCTCCTACGCGTCGATTTGGCAGTCCTGAAGATTTCCAATACTTCGTCGATTACATGCATCAACAAAACATCGGTGTCCTTCTTGACTGGGTGCCCTCGCACTTTCCTAAGGATGGCCATGCCCTGAGCTACTTTGACGGGACGCACCTCTATGAGTACGCCGATTCGCGAAAGGGAGAGCATAAGCAGTGGGGAACGTACGTCTTTGATTATGGTCGCAGCGAAGTGCGCAACTTTCTTATAGCTAATGCGCTGTTTTGGCTACGAGAGTACCACATCGACGGTCTGCGCGTTGATGCCGTCGCCTCGATGCTGTATCTCGATTACCTACGCCCTTCCGGAGAGTGGATTGCCAACCAGTATGGTGGTAGAGAGCACTTGGAGGCTGCGAACTTCTTACGTCAATTGAACGAGGTCGTCTATGCAGAGCAAGTAGGGGCAATTACAGTTGCCGAGGAATCAACTGCTTGGCCCCTGGTCAGCCGACCCACCTATGTAGGTGGCCTGGGCTTCACCTTCAAATGGAACATGGGTTGGATGCACGATATGCTGCAGTATATGAAGCTCGACCCCATCCATAGGCGCTACCACCATAACCTTATCTCGTTCTCGCTTGTGTATGCCTACTCTGAAAACTTTATACTTCCTCTTTCCCATGATGAGGTGGTTCACATCAAAGGTTCTTTACTCAACAAGATGCCTGGTGATATCTGGCAACGCTTCGCCAATTTACGAGCCTTCTTTGGCTACATGTGGGGGCATCCCGGCAAGAAACTGATTTTTATGGGTGCAGAGTTTGGTCAGTGGGCTGAATGGAACTTCGCTGAAAGCATCGACTGGCATCTGCTTGAAGCTCCAAGTGACCCGCGTCACGCCCAATTACAGAACTTTGTGCGCGAACTCAACCATCTCTACCAACGTGAACCAGCCCTCAGCGAGCTTGATACTGAGCCAGAAGGTTTCTCTTGGATTGATGTTCACGACTCTGATAATAGTGTTATCTCCTTTGTACGTCGTAGCAGGCGAGACGAAGACACGCTGGCATTCGTGTGTAATTTTACACCGATGGTGCGTCACGGCTACCGCCTGGGCGTCCCTTATGCAGGTGAGTATTACGAAATACTCAATAGTGATGACCAGCGCTACGGAGGTAGTGGAGTGGTAAATGCTCACGCAATGTGGAGCGAGCCGACCCCCTGGCAGTCCTGCCCTTATTCAACCGTATTGACGCTGCCTCCCCTAGCTACAGTGATATTGAAACGAAGACAAGTCTCTCCTTGAAGCGAGAAACTGTGTGGAATCGTGTACTTGAAAGATGGGGATGATCCGATCATTTCAGTGCAAAGGAAAAACGAATGAGACAGAAGCAAAAGACTCAGCTCGGACAAGTTGGCTTAGACGGTGCCATTGCCGGCTTGATCGCCACAGGGCCTATGACCGTCTTTATGTTGGCCACACAGCGCTTGTTACCCAAAGGTCATCAGTATGCATTACCACCCGAGATCATTACAGGTGAGTTGGCCTCTCGGATGAACGTCAGGCCGCATCTGAATAAACCTGAGCTCTTAGGGGCAACGTTGGTTTCCCACCTTGGGTACGGTGCCGGAATGGGTATGCTCTATAGTCCTCTAAGCAAGATACCGCTACCTAGCGTCATCAAGGGTATCCTCTTCGGTGTGACGGTGTGGGCTGCCAGTTATCTTGTTTTGCTACCCATGATCGGCATGTCGGAGTCGGGCCATAGGGAGCCAGGGACACGCAACCTAATGATGATAGCTGCCCATGTGGTGTGGGGCTCAGTCATGGGAGTGGTGGCCGATATGCTCATTAGGTAGCATTCAGGAATCACACCCCTATCAAGAAGCGTACGTTCAGTGGCTTGGACTTGTTCTTTACATCAAGCGAAAATGCTTGTCCTACATGGACGTGGCGGTAGGCTTGCATATATGTCGTTTCATTGAGCAGAATATTGTTGTCTGATACGCTGCTTTGCAAACGAGAAGCGATATTGACGGCGTCTCCAATGGCGGTGTAGTTCTGCAGACGTTCTTGTGACCCGACATTTCCCACGGTAGCAAGACCAGTGTTAACACCAAAGCCAAAGGAGACTGTCATCTCTTCTGGCCGGGAATGCTGATATGCGAGCACCGCCATTTTCATCTTCCAAGCAGCACGCACCGCCTTCAACGCGTGTGTTTTCTGAGCCAGAGGAGCGTTGAAAATGGCCATTAATGCATCACCCTGAAAGGCTGTCAGTGTACCCTCCTCCTCCCAAATGGCCTCGCACATAATAGTAAGGTAACGGTTGATGAGGTTCATCACCTGCTCAGGAGGCATAGTCTCGCTCAAACGCGTGTAACCGCGAATGTCGGCGAAGACGACAGAGATTTCTTTGGTCTCGCCACCAAGATGCACAGCCTTGGGATCCCTGATGAGCTGTTCCACCACACTGGGATGGACGTAGCGCTCAAACATACGTCGAATTTGTTTTACTTCGCGCTGGGATCGTTTAAGTTCAGTGCGGTCATCAAGCACAAGCGTCATACCAATGTGTGCGCCTTGCGCATCACGCAAGGCGGAAACATATAAGCTGAGGCTGATCCAGCCTCGTTCTGGAATATCACACTCGACATCCTTTGGCACAATTGTGCCATGCTCGTGCTGTATGAGAGCTGCGCGCAGCATTTCGGCCAGTCCCACTTGAGGGCGCTCTTTGAACGCATCTTGATAGTGCTTTCCTACCACCGCTACAGCATTAAGTTGTAAGATGTGAGCAGCTCTTTCGTTAAATGTGGTAATGATACCTGCAGAGTCAGTAGTAATGACACCATTGGCGATAGAGGAGAAGATATTATCCATGTACTGCTTGTCCTGCCGCACCTGCTCAATAGCCTCGTTAAGGTCTGCAAAGAGGCGGGCATTATCAATGGCAATCGCGGCTTGATTACAGAAAGTGAGCAAGAGGTCGCGGTGCTTGGGACCAAAGAGGTTGGTATTGATACGACTATCAACATAGACCGCGCCAATACAGTTGTCTCGTACGATCAATGGCGCACACATCACAGAGCGAATTTTATATGCCATAATACTTTCGTGCCCTCTGAGCATATCATCAGTCTGGGCATCATCGGCAATCACTGGCGTCTCCGTTTTGAGAACACGCATCACAATGCCACGACTCATATTGTAATCGAAGGAGTTCGCTGGAATAGTATGCGCCTCTTTATCGCGAGCAATAGTGAACTGCAAGTCACCGTCAACTGGATTGATGAGCATAAGGAAACCACGCTCTGCCTTAACTACTTGGATCACACGGTCCATCACCTCACATAACACTTCGTCAAAATCAAGAGTTGAATTGAGGGTGCGTGCGATCTCGTAGAGTGTTTCGAGATCAGTACGCTGTTTTTCGAGAGCTTTAATGCTAGTAGTAAGAGTTTCACGTTCTCGCTCAAGAAAAGGGCTTGAGCTGTTTTGGGATTGCCGATCAAGTTGTAATGTATGCTGGAAGCGCTGCAAAGTCTGGGTGAGGCGTCCCAAATCCAACTCTGCCATGCTGCTAATATTGAGGGAGTCTCTGAGCAAGCGCACACGGGGGTCACCTCCGGTATTAGCGTAGGTTCCCTCCACGGCAATTTCCAACTTACGGGTATGCTCGTGTAGAGTGCTAGAAATGCGGCGCAGCGCCTCGCTGATAGAGCGAAGCTCCTCTCCAACTTTGTGGGCAGGATCATCCGACAAACTCAAATGTTCCTCTCTTGCATATACTGCGTAAAGGACATTGGTACAAAGCCGAAATGACGTTCTACGCTATCAAGATCGGTAACGTTATCGAAGGAGAAGAGTGTCATCGCTGCTTTGGTCAAAGGGGGCCTGGGCAGGACAGCCTCCATCACTGCTGCACCAACGCTGACAAGTGGAGTAGGAGCGTATACCTTGGGGCGACTGATGTGCATAGCTTGTAGGAGGATGTCGAATACTTCGCTGAACGAGTAGTATGCCGGGCCACCAATGGTGTAGATTTTATTCTTTGTATGCTCCTGATCTGCAAGTACTTTACAAATCACGGTCACAACGTCTTCTACATAGATGGGCTGGAACATGGTTTTACCACCGCCGATAAGCGGAACAACGGGTGCTGTGCGCACTAGGTCGGCTAAACCTTTGATGAAAGGAGCGTCCTTGCCAAAGAGCACCGAAGGGCGAATGATTGTCCAATCAAGTCCACTGTCCATAAGCATCTGCTCGGCTAGATAACGGCCCTGCATATAGGTGCCAGGTTTATCAGGCTTAGTGCCTAGCCCACTGATCTCAATGATGCGCTTCACACCAGCAGTCTTAGCAGCCTTGATGAGATGAGAAGTACCCTGCACATTGGTTTTGGCATAGAAGTTTCCCGCAGATTGCTTGTGATCTGCAGTAATAAAGGCGGCATGCACGACGGTGTCCACCCCCTGCACAGCGGCCTCAAGCGTAGCGGACTGCGTTGTATCCCCTTGTACAAGTTCAACTTTATTGGTCCCTAGTACATGAGTAGCGCGCTTCATATCCCGCACGAGACAGCGCGGGCGTTCTCCTTGAGAGACGAGTCGGGCCACCAAATGCTGCCCGATGTAGCCAGTGGCACCAGTGATGAGGATCATGTGAGATATACCTCCTGTCTGCTTAAGCGCCGCATGTGTGTCTACAGCCTGCTCTTCGGGCGATTGTGCTTCGAGGTAGCGGGGGAACTGTACCTGGGGACGCTTAGGCGGCTGGAGCATTTTGCGGGTCGGATAAGTGAACTGTTTTAGTGGTAACACAGTAGCGTTAGCCAAGGCAGGCATTAAGGCACGCAACAATTGTGCCATAGTACCTGCATCCTCGTAGCGCTGGTCGCGGTCTCGGGCCAGTGCTGTGAGAATGATGCGCTCTAGCTCTGGTAGAAGCTCTGGATTATGTGTGCTAGGTGGTTGCAAAGTACCACCGACAATCGCCTGGGTCAATTCTGGCATCGAGCGCCCACTAAAGGGCCGATACCCAGTGACCATTTCATAGAGCACAACACCCAGAGCATAAATATCACTACGGTTATCCAAGACGTAGCCCCATACTTGCTCAGGTGAAGCATAGTAAATGCTGCCGACGAGTGTTTTAGCTACCGTGATCGGCTGATGACCTAATGCACGGGCTAAACCGAAGTCCATCACTTTGATCTTACCCCAGCGATCTAGCATGAGATTCTCTGGTTTAATATCGCGATGGATTACATGTCGCTCTTTGTAGGCCACATCGAGGGCATCAGCGATTTGAGCTGCATACTCAGCAGCGAGATGCTGGGCAATGACACGATCCCTATGAAGAAGACTTGCCAATGTCGGCCCTTGCACATACTCCATGACGAAATAGAGCAGTTTGTTCTGCTGTCCCGCATCGTAGATATGTACAATATTAGGATGATTGAGGCCAGCAATAATCTCCGCCTCACGAATAAAGCGTGCAACGTAGGAGACATCGCGTGCTAGTGTTTGGGCGAGCACCTTCACGGCGACTTGGCGTCCGAGTGCAATTTGCTTACCTCGATAGACCACCCCCATAGAGCCGCGACCTATCTCTTGTTCTAATTGATAGCCGCCGAGACTCTGGCCTGCCAATTCGTTCATTCTAGGTAATCCTTAAGAATATGGCTCGCCTGGGGATGACGCAGTTTGCGGATCGCACGCTCTTCTATCTGACGCACGCGCTCACGGGTCACCTTCAGTTTCCTGCCTACCTCCTCCAAAGTATGATCGTGATCATCTAGCAGACCGAAGCGTAACTCGATAACCTGCCGCTCACGTAGCGTAAGCTGATTGAGCACTTTGCGAATTTCTTCGCGCAGAAGCTGCTGCTCTGTCATCTCAATGGGACCACGCTCATGCATATCCTCGATGACATCGCTGAGCGTATTCTCCTCCTCTTCTGAAAGAGGCGCGTCCAGCGAAAAAATCTTTTCTGCCCAGATGAGCAGTTCACTCACACGCTCTGCTGTCATGCCTAAGCGCTGTCCAATACTTTCTGGGGCAGGTTCTTTGCCTAACTCTTGATAAAGCTGGCGTGTTGTACGTTTTACGCGCATGACCTCTTCCATGATATAAACGGGAAGACGTACGACGCGCGTCCCCTCTAAGATGGCACGAGTGATGGCTTGCTTGATCCACCATGTTGCATAGGTGGAGAAGCGAAAGCCTTTTTTATAATCAAACTTGGTAACGGCGCGGATAAGACCAATGTTACCCTCTTCGATCAAATCTTCAAGGGTCAACCCCTGTCCAACATACTTTTTGGCAATGCTTACTACCAATCGAAGATTGGCTTCAATCAAGTGGTTACGCGCTTCCTTATCGCCTTGCTCTGCACGTTCGGCAAGGGCACACTCGCGGGGTGCAGAGAGCAGAGGGACGCGTGAGATTTCGCGAAGATACAAGCGTAGGCTGTCGCTTTGTGCTAGGCTACTCAGATCTGCATCCTGTATACCTTCGCGTTCTGGTTCTACCGCTCTATCGCGGTCACGGTCTCCATCATACATCACATTTCGTTCCAAGTGCTTGCTCTTTTCCTGCAACATGTACGGAAGATCAGTTCAGCCTTGGCCTATTGTATCATACCTGACAGGTATTGCAAATGGAACGTCTCAGAGCGTTTCCCTGTGTAGCATAGAGATGTAAGAGCAAGCAACTATAGAGGCAGAATAGCTGCAAGGGATCAAGGTGCAACTTCACCCCACCTAGAGCGTATATACAGCTAGGGACATGTTTCATCATGCCCTGATGTACCACACCCTAGGCTGGGATGGAAGGGTATATGCCTAAGAAAAACAGAAGTAGAAAGCAGAAATTCGCTGTATGAGCCTATCTGCTGCATTAACACCAGGGACCACGATTGGTGGCCAGTATGTCGTACATTCTCTTATCAATAGTGGAGGCTTTGGTGCCATCTACCGAGGCGTTGACACTGGAGAAGGGAATCGACTGTGCGCCATCAAAGAACTAGATGGTGTAACGCCAGTTGTCCGTCGCCGCGCTCTGATGGAAGCCAGTGTGCTGCTTACTATAAGAAGCAAACATCTTCCTGAAGTGTACGATGCATTCGAGGCTCATGGTCGTTTCTACCTTGTTATGCAGTTGATCGAAGGGCAGAACCTACTGCAACTGCTCAAAGGTCGCGTTCCTCAGGGTTTGCTAGGAGAGCAACAGCCTCACACAATGCAGCAAGGTCCCTGTACGGTACAAGAGGTTCTGGGCTGGCTGTTGCCGATTATAGAAGTTCTACAAGAACTACATAGTCGCCGACCCCCTGTGCTACATCGTGATATCAAGCCTGCAAATATTATTCTCACACCTCATCAGATGGCGGTCCTCGTTGACTTTGGACTGAGCAAGCTCTACGACCCGTACAGTAGCACGCAGACAATGACACGCGCTGTTTCAGGAGGCTTCAGCCCTATTGAGCAATATACGGGCAAGACAAGCCCGCAATCTGATATTTACGCTATGGCAGCGACGTTCTACCTTTTACTCACGAACAGGCTCCCTCCACCTGCGATTACACGGCAAACACGAGATGAACTGATTGCACCACGCCTACTCAATCCTGCCCTCTCTCCGAAAATCGAGTATGCACTAGTCAAAGCGCTCTCTGTCGATGCACATCAGCGCTATCAGAGCATGAGCGAGTTCGCACAAGCACTGCGCGAACCGACGCTGAGCACCTACAACGATCAGACAATTACTACTTCTCCGGTGACAGTTCATGGGTACCCAATGCAACAAGTGCCGCCAGCATCTACAGTACAGACAGGCGTGCAGAGTCCACCTACTACGCAGGTGACATCCCCGCCTGCTGTACCACCTGGCTACCCCACGGTGCCCCATTCCACTCTTGCAGCGCTACGACCCTTGCCTTCGTCGTTTGGGCAGGGCTGCTTGTGGGGGATAGTACAAGGCATCCTAGCTGCTCTGCTCGTGCTATTTTTAAGAGGGGAAGTGTACTTTTACTTTTACCTAGGAGTCTTGATGGGCTTCATGTTCTATATTATTGCTGGTTTTAGCACAACCCATCATGGTGGATCGTCCCTACGCGGTGGCTGGTCGGGATTTTGGGCTGGAATCACTAGCACGGTCATATTTTGGGTCGTGTTTGCTCTCGGTGTAGCTATTCGGGTGGCACAGCAACTCGTGACAACTGGCGGCGTACCTGTTGACGCACCAGGCATAGCCTCGATTCCCAATTTGCTGCTACAGACCACGCAGGCAGTGCTACCTCCTCTTCCCAACTACATTCTACTTCTGTCACAAACACCCGTTGCTAACACTCTCCCGTTTCTGCTAGGTAGCATGCTACTAGCTTTCATTCTCGGGTGGGTCGGTGGCCTGTTGGGCACTTCACGGCACCGCGCAAGACAACTGCGAGGATCACCTCCACCATAGAAACGCCGCTTGTAACTGGTATGGTAGGGAGTCCTCGCGCTCGCTCTGGAACTCGTGGTCACATACAAATTGTCACGAGCTATACAACTCCACCCAGCGATGAGACACGGAAGGCAACTTACCGCGCACTTCAGCCACACGCAGCAGGTCAATATCTGCATAGATGATACCCTCGGCCTCCGAGCCTTCAGCCAGCACCACCCCCATCGGGTCAACGATCATAGAACGCCCTAGAAACTGGTGGCCTGCCTGATCGCAAGCGATCATATATGCAGTATTCTCGACAGCCCGCGCGATGATCAGGTGACGCCACTGAATTTCCTTGAGAGGGCCGTGTACCCATCCGGCTGGCATGATGAAGAAATCAACGCCCCGCGCTACCTGGGAGCGTGCAACCTCGGGGAAGCGCAACTCGTAGCAGGCAAATAGGCCCATACGACCAAACGGCGTTTCCAGTGGCTCAAAGAGTGTGTCTCCCCGCGCAAATGCGGCAGATTCTTTG
>JAFATZ010000060.1 GCA_019243675.1 Ktedonobacteraceae bacterium
GGCTGCTAGGCCCCACAGAATAGGCCGACCAACGAGAACCGCTCGTGCTCCCAGCGCCAGGGCCTTCAACACATCTGTTCCGCGCCGAATGCCCCCATCAAGAAAAACCTCGCAGCGTCCTGCTACAGCTTCCACAACCTCGGGCAAAGCTTCAATGCTAGCTTGTACCCCGTCCAATTGCCGCCCCCCGTGATTAGAGACGACAATACCCGCTATGCCGTGTTCTAGGGCCAGCAGCGCATCCTCTGCTGTGAGAATGCCCTTGAGCAAGATGGGCAGAGATGTCAATGAGTGCAACCAATCCACTGTCTTCCACGTGGGAATAAGCACTTCAAGAATACGCTCTTTAGGCACATCACTGAAATTGGTAGAGCGTGCGTGCGATGGCATAGTGAAATCGTTGCGCTCATCGCGCTCACGCCTACCTAGCACTGGAGTGTCGACGGTGAGCACGATAGCAAGATAACCTGCTGCCTGGGCGCGTCGTACTAATGCTTCAGAGGTTTTCAGGTTGTGACGCACGTAGAGTTGAAACCACAATGGTCCACTTGCCACATGGGCAATCTCTTCTAGACTGCGTGTGCTGACGGTACTGACCGTCATCAGTGTATTCGCCTGACCAACCCCCTGCACTGTCAAGCATTCTCCTTGAGGGTGTGCCAGACCATGAAACCCTGTTGGCGCTACTAAAATGGGCATACTCACAGCAGTACCCAGCACGGTGGTGCGCATGTCAATAGTGTTCACATCGACAAGCATACGTGGGCGCAAGCGAATGCGCTCAAAGGCGCTGCGATTAGCCCTAAGCGTCACTTCGTCGTCACTGCCACCCTGGTAGTAGTCCCATGCTGCCGCGTCCATGTGCGCCCGAGCCAGTGCTTCATAGTCCATCACATTGACGGGTAACATACAAGATCCTCTTTCTGCAAGGACGATGCTGACTATCTAGCTTTGATAAACTCTTGCCCACCCATATATGGTCGCAGCGCCTCGGGAATGCGCACACTGCCGTCTGCCTGCTGATGAATCTCCAGTAGCGGAATAAGAATGCGTGGCGAGGCGATGGCCGTATTATTGAGCGTATGCACAAACTTCACCTTGCCATCCTCATCGCGATAGCGAATGTTGGCGCGGCGTGCCTGCCATTCGTGGAAGTACGAACACGAATGCGTCTCGCGGTAGCGCCCTTCGCTAGGTATCCAGGACTCCACATCGTATTGCCCCACCTTGCCATCACCCATATCACCCGTGCAAACATTCACAACACGATAGGGTAACTCCAGAGCTTGTAGCAGCTCTACTGAATTCTTGAGCAACTGCTCATGCCAGCGCACCGACTCCTGATGATCGGCGTGACAGATGACATACTGCTCCACCTTATTGAACTGGTGAATGCGGAACACGCCACGCGTATCTTTGCCATACGTGCCCGCCTCCTGGCGGAAACAGGGGCAGAAACCGACGAAAGTCAAAGGAAGCTCTTCTGCTTTGAGAATTTCATCTTTGTACATGCCCGTGATCGAGACCTCTGCCGTTCCAACGAGGAACAGATCAGTATCTTCGACGGCGTACACTTGGTCGCGTCCCTTGGGGAACTGGCCATTGCCGATAAAAGCGAACGAGCGAGCCATTGCTGGCACAATCAGCGGGGTGAAGCCTTTGCGCGCGATGCGATCAAATGCGAAGTTCATGAGTGCCAGCTCCATACGTGCTGCATCACCCTTGAGTGCATAGCTGCGTGCCCCTGCAACCTTAACGGCGCGCTCAATATCGACCAGATCGAGCTTCTGCATGAGCGCGTAATGATCGAGCGGCTCAAAGTCAAAGCGCGGCTTCTCGCCCCAGTAAGCGATAGGCACATTGTCATTCTCATCCTTGCCAACTGGAGCGCTTGGGTCAGGGATGTTCGGTACGAGGTAGAGCATTTGCTGCCGCTCCTCGGTCAGGGTCGCTAACAGCGGCTCCATCGCCTTGATCTGCTCGGCCATCTCCTTGCCCTCAGCAATCAAGGCCGTTTTGAGGGCGTTATCCTTGTTCTTAGCCGCCTCCTGCATACGCTTTGAAAGCTGGTTCTGCAAGGCACGTGCATCCTCTACCTGGCGTTGCAGGGTCAGCACCTGCTGATCGAGGTCCAATAAAGCATCGATATCGATTGGATTGTTCTTGAGCCGTGCTGCCTCTTTCACTATGTCAGGATGGTTCCTGATAAATGCGAGATCAAGCATATTTCACTTGCTACCTTTTTTATATGAAATTGTTGTAGTTTTTGTGGGTGTCGAAGGCACGAGGAAAGACGAGAACGCATAAGCCCTAGGTGCCCTCTTGAGCAGGATAGCAGAACAAAGAACACCTGTCAACAGGCTCACAGGGAAAAGGGTGCTAATTGTATGCTGACTTGCGTCTAAATTGATATGATATGGTATACTCTGACTTGTTATAAGACTTTATACCTATAGCAGATGTCGGTAAAGCAGTGATAGGAAGAAGGCACAGTTTTTATGCCAACTCCAATGTATTTGTTACCTGTGCGTTGTAGCACGTTTCTGTTACGCCGTGAGAATCGTCGACGCCTGCTCTGTCTGTTGGGTGTTGCTCTTTTACTCATTCCAGTCATTATAGAATTAAGTGCATTATCCTCGCCTCCCGTAAGTGCGACCAGTCACACAAGTCCAACAGTCAATGCTGACTGCAGTAAAATATATTTTTCCCCTGATGGCAATCCATTTCCTATCTGTCCCGGCCCCTATCCAATTGGTGGAAACTGCGTATGGTGGGCGTGGGAGCAGTGGCATTTGCTCGGCTATGACTTGCCGCTCAATTGGGGCAATGCAGCCGATTGGATTGTGGACGCCGAACGTAGCGGTCTGTCGGTAGGAACAACTCCGCGCCTCGGCTCGATAGCTGTATTTCCTCGTGGCGATGGCGCGTGGGCCTATAGTGCGGCTGGCCACGTTGCCTTTGTCACGTGGGTAAGTCCAGATGCTAGCACTTTCAACGTGACATATCAAAACTATGGTGACACCACACCTATATACATCGGCAACGGCTACGATGTCTCGGTAATTAATGCTCCTCGCTTCCAGAATGATAGTATGCGTTTTATTTACTTCCCGCACATGCTCGATCCCGTGCGCTTTGCCCATTTGTCAGGTGTGGGTGGCCTAGACCCAGAGCAGGTAACACGCGCCAATAACATGCTGACTGACTCCTCTAGCCTAGGGAGTGATCGTATTGCGCTTGGCTTGCCCCCTGTCTCTTCTGATCAAGAGTTCAATGCCGACTTTACAGGAAGCGGTTCCAGCGACCTATTGCTCTATAATCGGCAGCAGGGCAGCCTAAAAGTACTACATCTAGGAAAGCCTTCTACGCCTGATCCCGTGCCTTTGAAAAATGTGTCGGGCAAAATATATGATGACGTCTCTGCAAGCCTGGCTCATAGTTCTTCGCAACTGGTGAATCTCTCTGATTCGATTACCCCTGCCAACAAGTGGGGGTCGTCACTTGATGTGCATATTGGCGACTTTGCAGGTACAGGTGAATCTGATATTCTGCTCTATGATCGTGTGGCGGGTACTATACAGCTCATTAGCTTGACTCCACAGTTAACAATTAAAAAGCACGTGGTCCTGCCCGGTTGGGGCAGCGATTGGGAACTGTACGTTGGTCGTTACGACGGGCAACGTAGCGGGGTGCTTATGTACAAGCGTTTCGCTCAACCCGACACGAGTACAACAACTCCTCCCCCGATAAACCCAACACCAATAGTGCAACCAACCCCAAAACCTAAGCCGGACCCAACAGCAACGCCAAAACCAAGTCCAACCCCAAAACCAACTCCCACGCCCAAACCGACACCGGACCCAACTCCAACCCCTAAGCCGACAGCAACGCCCAGTCCAACTCCAAAGGCCACGCCAACAAAGTCGACTCAGGATCAGACTGCTACTTTTGTGCCTGCCGCGCATACCTATCTCACGGACCTCTCATCTGCAACCACTGCGAGTACACGTGATCTAAGTGGCAGTGTACCGCAGGATTGGGAGAAACTCGGGCGCACTGCCAATATCGTTGTACTCGACTTCAACCAAGCTTTTAGTATTCGCCAGCAGCAAGATTTCACCCTCTGGCATGCCAACTGGGAGGTCTACGTGGGTCACTTTGCCGGGGGTAATCGTGACGGCATTTTCCTTTATGACCGCACCGTTGGTGAAGCACGCATTATGGACTTTGATTCCCATATGCAGCTTGACGAGTATCAACAGGTCCACAATCTCGATGGCAACTGGGTTGTCTATAGCGGTGATTTTAGCGGTTCTGGCCGTGCCCAAATGTTGCTCTATGATCCTAGCAGTGGCAAGGCGCAGATTTTGAGCTTTGCCCAAGACCTCTCTCTGCAAAGCACGCAAACCTACTCCAATTGGGGCACCAATAGAGTACTGTATGTAGGTCATTTCGGCACGCCTACGCTCAGCGTTATGCTTTACGACCCGCAGGGGCAGCACAGCACTTTCATGGCCTTTGATAGCTCACTAGAGATGAAACAGCAGTACACCGTCCAGAGTTGGGGACCACGTTGGCAGATTCTCGTAGGGGCATTTCTTGACCGTGCGCAGTGCTTGAACAAAGATAACTGCTCTACGGGCGATGATATCCTGGTGCTGGACCGCAAGACTGGGCGCATAGAGCAATACGTTTTCTCCTTTGGTCGCAAGTTCCAGGTGTTCGATAATCGCACACAGTCTTTCGAGCGTGCTGGAGTCGCAACGGAGCAGCATCTTGACTCAGTAGACACGTCTAGCTTTAGTTTGCTCAATACCTTAAGTACGAGTGTTAGGGATGAGGAACTTTATTAAGGGCTACATGCGCGTCATTTTTTCGTCAATAGGTGCTAAGAGCTTAATTAAGGCAATAGGCATCACTCTTATGAAGAAATGATGCCTATTGCCTTCCATCCTCTTTATTGCAAATCTATCCCGCTTTGCCTCAAATGCTATCGTTCACACGAATACCATCTGGGACAGTATAGCTAGGGGTACTGGTCACACGGGTACCGTCTGGGACAATATAGCTAGGGGTATCGGTCACACGGGTGCCGTTTGGAACAATATAGCTAGGGGTACTAGTCACACGAGTGCCATCAGGTAGGATAGATGCAGTCGGTGTCACCAGCACCATCACTAAAAGGATGAGCAGAGCACATACTACAGCGAGAATTACTACTTTGAATCGAGAAGAAGAGAGAGATGTCACGGTTCTGTTTCCTTTCTTTATGTCTCTTCGTTTAGGCTTTTGCGATACAGCACCTATTCCTCATCAATTGGACTTCCTCGGGAGATTCGACCAACCAAGCTAGAGAGAGTCATATGAGATCAGGTGCTTCACTCATTGAACGAGCAGAAACCAATTTTTAGGGGATAAATTTCTGTACCCCTATCGAGCTTGGTGCAAAAAAGTTACACTCACCCAATATCTATGCACATAGCAAGGGCAAGCCTACTCATGATAGAATAGCGACATGCAAAACATTTTCCTCATAGGGCTTTCAGGTAGCGGAAAAAGCACAGTAGGCCGCATACTGGCGCAGAGGCTCGGCATGCCTTTATATGATATTGATAGGCTCGTCGAAGAGGAGTGCGGCGCGAGCATTCCA
>JAFATZ010000447.1 GCA_019243675.1 Ktedonobacteraceae bacterium
TAGCAAACTGTGCAAACGACTGGGCAAAACGTTCTTGAAAAGTAGGTAAATGTAGTCCCATAGCGGTTCGTAGTGCAAGGAAGGCCGTCTCCGACATCTGCTGCTCATGACCTACTATCTCACTCTCGGCCTCGGGTAATTGCTGTATCTTAAGAAGCTTGATATACTCCAGTGGCTCGCGTACATTGGAGAAGCGCCGTCCACCGAAGCTAGAATAAGCTCCTGCTCCCATGCCAATATAAGGGAGATTTTGCCAATACGTCAAATTATGACGGCTATGATGGCCAGGGAGTGCCCAATTAGAGATTTCATAATTGATATATCCCGCTGATTGGAGCAGCTCATCGGCGTATTCGTACATATCTGCACAGAGATCCTCGTCGCCAGGAGTAATGCGTCCTTGGTGTGCCCAAGTGTAGAATGGCGTTCCTTCTTCGATAATGAGAGAATAGAGTGAAAGATGTTCGGGGTGCAGGTCAAGGGCACGACACAACGTCTCGCGCCAGTGCTGCATCGTCTGATCAGGTAGACCAAACATGAAGTCCAGGTTGAGCGAGGTAAAGCCAGCGGCTCGCGCCCAATGAACCGCCTGGGTGATATCAGTGGGCGAATGAATGCGTCCCAGGGCCTGAAGTAATGTTGCGTCAAAACTTTGAGCGCCCATGCTGAGGCGATTAATGCCAGCGGCTCGTATACCTGCAAGTTGTTGCTGGTTCAGTGTACCGGGGTTAGCCTCCAAGGTGATCTCCGCATCTTCATCAACCGCGAAGGCGTTGTGACATGCGTCAAGAAGACGCGCAATCTGTGAGATACTCAAGAGACTGGGCGTGCCACCACCAAAGAAGATCGTACGAGAGCGACGCCGTATAGCGTCAGCATGTTGTGCCATCTCCCCTGCCAAAGCAATCTCTCTAAGTAGAGCGCGTACATATGGTTCTCGCAGTGGAAGAATACCTGCATAAGTATTGAAGTCACAGTAGTAGCAGCGGGTATGACAGAATGGAATATGCAGGTAGAGTGAGGCGGTCTCTAAAAGCTGCTGAATAGATTCTGTTGGCTCTAAGAGAGACGATGGAAACCGGATTGTGCCAGATATAGTCATGAATGCCTTTTTGCTTAGATAAGAATGCAACGAGGGCACTCATCAAAAGTGCCCTCAGAACAGGGGCTACGGCTGTCCAGCAGATCCACTTGGAATACCCTGCCCTCCAGGGATACCACTAGGTGCTCCCTGCGAACCTGGAGCAGAGGCTGGAAGACCAGGCGGCATATTGTTTGGATCAAGCAACTTACTCTGATCGATAGACGTAACGGTGACGCCCGGCATCGCCTTTTGTGAGAGTAGCCAAGCGGTAAGCGCATTATCCTTGAGACTCTGCAGCGTAGGAGCGTCGATGGAGCGCGAGGGGTCGATAGCTGTGATCTGCACGATATGGTACGTTCCATTCTCAGAGAGCACGGGACTCAGTTCGTTGAGTGTGCGTCGGGGATCAAAAATCCAGTTGTCCACGACAGCACTTACATTCGATGCGTCGTTCTTGGCGTATTGACCACGACTGAGCCAGCCCAAGTCGCCACCCTTGCTATTGGAATTCGTATCCAATGAGTTTGTCTTAGCAAGCTTAGCAAAATCTGCTCCCTGCTTGAGCTGCTGGAGAATGTTATCAGCTTTTTGTTTGGTATCCAGCGTCATGGCCCTTGAGCGGACTTGGTAAGTGGGTGAGGTGACTAGAGATGCCTCGTAATTTTGCATGTTATCGCGACGCAACTTCAACGCCATCATTGTGTGAACGTCGGCATCACTTACATTGTCTGCGCTAAGGAACTTACTATAACTACTATTACTCGGAAAATTGTTGGCGAAGTCCTTGACAGCGCGGTCAACCGCACTGGCCGATGGATTAATCTGTGCCTGTAAAGCAGGACTCTGCTTGGCAAGCCACTCGCGAATCAGCTCATCATCCTGCAGCCATTGGGCGCTGTCATTGCCCTGTTGTGACTGATTGTAGAGCTGCTGCTCATTCGGAATAGTATATGAGTTCAAGGTTTGATACTGTAAGTTCAATGAATCATGCTGCGTCTTTGCCGCACTCAACTGTTTCTTAAGATCAGTGAGCTGATTGTTGAGGTCAGTGCGTTGTTGGCTTGGCCCGGCGGGTAATGCCTTGATCTTCTTGTTCAGAGCATCGATCTGGCTATTTAAATTGTCGATGACCTTCTGTTGTGCAGCCACCTGCTGTTGCAAGTCACCACTTTGCACAATAAGCCCATGTTTGCCTGAGAGATCATTAGTTAGAAGCTGTGCCTTGAGGGCGAGCAGTTTACGATAGTCCGACTGCGGAATTGCATGGCCATTTACGCTAGTAATTGGCTGGCTGGGAATAATGATAGTGAAGTTCACCCAGAAACCAACAATGACTCCAACGATAAGGACAGCAACAGCAATAGTGATTGACCAGACAGCGCGACGCTGTATGCGCGTTTTCTCAGTGCGGGAGAGATGTCTTCCCCAGCCAAAAATGAGAGGTTTGCCATCGCGGCGCGCCTCAACGTGCGCTGTCTGCTTCACGTATTTCTTTGTTTTGGCTGAGTGCCCTGATCGTTGACTGTCGGGCCGCCGCGTCGCCTGACTAGGCATCAAAAACCTCCAATGACTGACCCTAACGAAAAGAACCTACAGATAGATGAGCAGTATTTGGCGCAGCACTGCTACGCCAAACACATACCTAAATGTCTACATGCCTCGCATATGTTCTGCTGTGTACGGAAGCAGTGCCATAAACCGTGCTTCCTTGATGGCAACGCCTAGGCGACGCTGATGCTTTGCACACGTTCCCGTCTTGCGCCGTGGTTCAATCTTGCCACGGTCGGAAATGTAGCGCTTCATAAAGCGGCTGGCGTCTTTGTAATCTATCACACGTATACCATCATGGCAGAACTGGCATACTTTACGGCGAGACATTCCGCGCTCATTGCGTGAACCTTCACGCCTTGGACGCGACCCTCCCTCTGACACGCGCTTTTGCACGACTTTCTCCTTCACTATTTAGAAGGGGTGATCTTCCAAATCTCCAAGATCGTCTACACTGCCGCCCACGAAGCCTGGTGTTCCTTGACTCTGTGAGTCTTTAGGAGTGAGAAGTTCCATATCCACGACGGTTACATCAAGTGATACACGCTCAACGTTATTCCTGTCAACGTACTTACGCTGGGCAAGACGGCCTTCAATATACACCTTGCTACCTTTGCGCAAGTAGCTATTGCAGACCTCTGCCTGTTGACGCCAAGCAACGATATTGTACCAATCGGTTTCTGTTTGCTTCTCGCCACTAGCGGATTTTGTTATTCTGTTGATGGCTAACGAAAATTTCGTGACGGCAACCCCACTGGGGGTATAGCTCATCTCCGGGTCTCGGCCCAGATGTCCGATGAGTATGACTTTGATCATGAGTTACATCCTTTCAACGTGATAAACCTACCCCGACTCTATCTTGGAGTTTGAATGAACACGCCCAAGCATGTTTCTACATTATACTTCAGTAGTTTCTTCTACGGCTGGTGGCACATGATTAAGTTCCTCTTCAGAGAGGACAGGAGTCTCTACTACAGCCTCATCGGCAGGTGTTTGCTCTTCTGGAGCTGCAACATCCTCTACGGCTGCTGGTTGCTCTGCAGCAGCCACTGGTGGAGTTGCGGCAGCAGCCGCTGCTGCCGCAGCCTGGGCCTCTCGCTCCTTCTGTGCAGCCTTGGGGTCACGCCGCTTGACCATATGCCGAAGAACCAATTCAGACACTTTGAGTACACGTTCAAGCTCAATCACGGTCTCAGGAGTCAGTATCATGTCGACGAAGGTATAGATGCCGTCACGGTTGTGCTCAATAGGGTAAGCTAGTCGTCTGCGTCCCCACTGATTAACCTTGACAATCTGACCGTCACGGCTCGTGACAACCTGTTCAATGCGGTCGAGGATAGCGCGTGTGTTTTCTTCGCTGACTTCGGGGTGGAGAATGATGCCTAGTTCGTAATCTCTCCGCACGAAGCCACCTCCTTCCTATGGGTATGCATCTGGTCAGATCGCTTGTTTCTTAAAAAGCCGAGCGTCTGCCAGAGCAGGTGGAGCATCGTAGTAATCGATGCCTAACGATAGATGCCGCCGATTACTCTGCGGCCTCAGTAAAAAATTGTCCCACGATAGCCGTGGGAGGTGATGCCTCATTGAGGCATCAGATACCGTGCTATTATAGCACTGTTGACTACATCTGACAATAGAGCCGGGGATGCAACAATGTTCATTATTTTACTTCTTTGTATACTATGAAAAAACGGAAAATCGGGGGGCGCGATAAATCGATGGGTATGATAAATCGGGGGCACGATAAATCGGGCCCCTACAGGCGGGATTGCATGCGCACGGGCTTCTGCATCTTCGATGCTGTTATGCTCGGTAGCGCTAAGCAACGAAGCGCTTCAATTGTTTCCTGAGCGTTGCGCACAAACTCGACACGAACGTCCAGTCTAGCCTTGAAGTCCTCTACGGTCATATCATCAAGGAAGCGCGTGCCTTCGTTGTCGAGCATAACGCGGGGTAGCAGGACGAGGTCACCCAGATTACTGTTCTGTTCCAGTGCTGCTAACACATCTTGAGCACAGAGCAGACCTGCTACGGTAACCTCGGCCCCGAAGAATTGATTGACCACTGGCAACACTTGTAC
>JAFATZ010000088.1 GCA_019243675.1 Ktedonobacteraceae bacterium
ACTTCAATGCGCGTTTCCTTTCCAATGCACAACAGGCAAAGTTTGCAGCAATGGAGGGTGTCTTCAAGACATCCAGCCATGTACCGCTGCACATTGGTGGCATTCCTGACCCGGCGACACAGCAATACTACTTCTCTATCAATATTCCAGATGGCATAAGCATACTGGCAAAAGATAGCCCGAATGGGGTCATCAAGGGCCTTGATGCATTTAAACCCCAAGATCGCCCAAATCCGATACCAGTCCATCTCTCGTTCGATACTATGGTCGGCATTGGCTTCTTTACGCTGTTCGTCGTTATTATCTTCTGGGCATTGTACTTGCTGCGTAGGCGTGTCTTTCCTGAAAATCGCCTGCTCTTATTAGCCGTTCTGCTGTGTGGCCCACTCAGTTTCCTGGCGGTAGAGTTGGGCTGGATGGTCACAGAACTAGGCCGCCAACCGTGGGTCATCTACAACTTCTTACGCACTAGCGATGCTGTCACTTCGGCACCTTTCCTGAATATTAGCTTCTTGATCTTTTCTGCCATCTACGTCATTCTAGCGATAACACTGATTGTTCTCTTGCTGCGGCAGGCGCGCAAACCTCTCCCTGAGTTCTCGTGGGAGAAGCTCACAAGCAAAAGTGGCGAACCGGAGTACGAAGAGGTAGGTGTTTAGAAAGAAGGTACGTCATGATATTCTTACCGTATATCATCTTGAGCATACTATGGCTCTCTCTGATCGCTTATGCTGTATTCGGTGGAGCTGATTTTGGTGCTGGCATCTGGGATCTGTTCGCTTTTGGTCGCTCCGGTCAGCGCCAACACCAATTGATCGACAAGGCTCTCGGGCCAGTGTGGGAGACAAATCATGTATGGTTGATCTTCCTGGTGGTTGGTTTGTTCTCCGCATTTCCAATAGCCTTCTCTGTACTCTCGATTGTGCTCTTCGTCCCGCTCTCGCTGGCTCTGCTCGGCGTTGTGATGCGCGGTGCAGCCTTCGCCTTCCGCACTCATGCAGGACGGAGAGGTACCACCAAGGAGGCATGGAGCTATGTGTTTAGTCTATCAAGTATCATCACTCCATTCTTTCTGGGCGTTTCTGCCGCAGCGGTAGCCAGTGGTAAGATTCTCGTACGTCAGGGGACCGTGGTAGCCAACCTTGGCGCGTTCTGGCTCAATCCATTCGCTTTGGTTATAGGGGCTATGGCTATAGCGCTGTGTGCTACCCTGGCTGCCATTTATCTCACTGTCGAGGCCACTAGTACGGATGACACGGAGATGGCTAGAACGTTTCGCCTGCGCGGTCTCATCGCTGGTGCCATAACGGCGCTACTCGGTGCGTTGGGCCTGCTGCTCTCGCCATCGTATGCTCCGCAACTGTGGCAAGGTATGCTCAATCACGCCATCCCTGTTGTCGTCGCCACCATGATTATTGGATTAGGCACTGCTGCCGCCCTATTCTTTGGCTACTACCGTATAGCACGCCCGTTGATTATTGCTGAAACCGCTTTTCTGCTCGGCTCATGGGGACTATCGCAATTTCCCTATCTCATTCCACCCGATCTGACCATAGACAAGGCAGCCGGAGCGCCGAGCACAGAGCTGGTACTACTGATTGGTATCATCATTGGCATGCTCATTATCATACCTTCAATATTCTACTTGTTCTACATCTTCAAGTTTCAAGGCAGCATGGGAGTGTTGGAGAAGGGAAATGTGCCAGAGGCAGAGGTACGTACGAAACTCCCCACGCTCAGGTAGAGTGGAATTGTGAAGGGCTAGCTGCCCTTTGCAATCCCGTGCAAGTGTAGGAAGTGTGAGCTATGAAAAATACATTAATTGCACCTTGGAAAATATGGCTCAAAACAAGTCGCCCTTTCACGCTAGGCGCATCGGTAAGTCCTATACTTGTGGGCACGGCTGTAGCAGCGTATCAGGGCACGTTTCACCCTTTGACCTTTTTCGTCACGCTGTTTTCATGCCTGTTTTTGCAGATAGGGACAAACTACTTTAACGAGTACTTTGACTATCGCTATGGACTGGATCATGCCGAGTCGCTGGGGGCGACAACGGTGATCTTTCGCAACGAGATGACAGCTCAGCAGGTGCTTGCTGGCGGCATCCTGAGTTTTGTCATCGCCGCCCTGCTCGGTATTGTCTTGATCTTTATCGTCGGTCCCGTTATTATCCTCTTTGGCCTAGCGGCTATGGCTATCGCCTACTTCTATAGTGCAAAGCCGTTCAAGCTGGCCAGCCGGGGACTGGGCGATATCATGGTCTATATCGCGATGGGCTTTCTGATGACGTGGGGAGCCTATTACGTGCAGATTCCGCAGTGGTCGTGGAGCGCCTTTGCCGCCAGTGTGCCGATCGGCCTGCTGGTTACAGCTATCCTCAACATGAACAATGTGCGCGACTACCAAGACGACTTGGCTGTGAATAAGAGAACGTTGCCAGTGCGCTTTGGGCAACGCTTCGGCCAGCGGTTCCATGCAGTATTACTGATTGGTAGCTATATAGCCACGACTTTTTTTGTCCTGGTAGGACTGTTACCCCTATCCAGTCTAGCAGTGTGGCTGACATTTCCTCTAGCCTTCATAAATGTACGCTCCGTCTTACTGGCAACTGAGCGCAAGGCGTTCGTTGTCGGCATCAAGAAGACGGCACTATTGCACCTGCTGTTTGGTCTGGTGCTCTCCGTAGCGATTGTAGTAGCGCGACTATAAATTGAAAGTGTTGCGTTTTTTAAGCTGAAAACCACAATACTCTCAAACCACGAGTCAAAAAGGAGTTTCCTCATGGCACTATCTGCCGCTGCTGTCTCATCTCGTCCTCATCGTTGGGTTATTGCTATTGCGACCTTCTTCATGCAGCTTGCTCTCGGTTCAGTCTATGCCTGGAGTGTTTTTCTCAGTCCAGTCATGGCCCAGTATCACACTTCAAGGCTAGCAGCTAACCTCACCTTTAGCCTCGTACTACTTGCCCTGGGTATCACCGCTGGCTTTGGTGGCTATCTCAATAACCGCTTTGGTCCTCGCGTCATTGCCACTGCTGGCGGCATACTCTACGGTCTGGGCGTCTTGCTCGCGGCATTTGCAGCCCCTCACCTGCTCATCTTGTATCTGACCTTTGGCATACTTGGTGGCATCGGTGTCGGTCTGGGCTATATCGTGGCCCTAGCTATGCTGCTCAAATGGTTCCCTGATCGACGCGGCTTCATTACTGGCCTAGCCGTGGCTGGCTTTGGGGGAGGCGCTCTCATCACTGGACCGCTGGCAGCCGCCTTGATCAGGTTGGTTGGTCTGGGGCAGACCTTCCTCTTGCTGGGTCTGGCCTATCTGATGATTATTGTGGTGGTAGCACAATTCTTTCGTATGGCACCAGAGGACTATAGCCCTGTCAACTTGACGCCTTCCATTCGCAAGCAGACAACTCGTCATGGATACAACTATACACTCGGACAAGTACTACGCTTGCCAGGATGGTACACCCTCTGGTTAATGCTGGCCTTAAATGTGACAGCAGGGGCAGCCTTGATCTCGGTGGCTTCTCCCTTGGCACAACAGTTCACTGGCGTTGGAGTCTTGACCGCAGCTCTGATGGTCAGCGTCATTGCGCTGTTCAATGCAGCCGGACGGCTCTTCTGGGGCTGGCTCTCCGATGGTATTAGTCGAGTAACCGTTTTTTTATGCATGTTTATTCTACAAATGGTCTCCTTTGCGCTCATGTCTTCCATTAATAATTTCGCATTACTGCTTATCCCGGCAGCCATTATCGCACTGTGTTACGGTGGTGGCTTCGGCACCATGCCAGCTTTCGCTGCTGACGTGTTCGGTTCAAAGCATGCAGGCACGATCTACGGCGTGATGTTGACAGCCTGGAGTGCCGGTGGGATTGTGGGTCCGCTGCTGATTGCCAGCCTGCCGTACAAAACCGCGCTCTACATCATTGCACTGATCATGCTATTGAGTATAGCTTTGCCGTTGTTTGCACGTTCGCTTGTAAGCAGACCTAACGGGTTGTAGTGTTTCAGACAGAGATGGTTTCCCACTTCATAGCCACCGAGGAGGGTCATCGGCACTTGGATTCACAACCACCTTGCTGACCGAGCGCTTGGTCAGCAAGGTGGTTGTGCCCAGCGTTCACGCGAACAGCCGTGATCTTCGCTCACTCATCAGGCCAATGCCTACCCCAAGCAGCCAGATCAGGAAGATGGACAGTAGGAGTCTGCCCCAAAACGTGGCCAGAAGGTTGACATTAGTGTTGGTCAGAGCTAGGGCTTGAAGCACAATCAAAGTCAGCCCGACTGGCACAAGCAGCGCACTGATTCTCCAGAGTCCAGCATGCATCCAGCCGCCAGCTCCCAGCCCAATCATAAACAGGGCCACTGCGAAGACGAAGATTATAAAAAGGTAGTGGACCAGTAGACCACCCGCACCCAGCAGCATCAGCAGGCCGGTGACGAAGAGAAGCACTCCGGCAACATACCCAAAGAAGTTCAGTATACGAACCCAGGCCAGGCTGCGCATCCAGGTGAAACTTCCCACATAATAGGCGAAAGCCGCCAGGAAGATTCCCCCAATCGCCAGAGCGAGGCCATCCCAGTGAGCAGGCAACACCAGGATCCCTAGCAAGATTGCCAGAGCAGCAACAAACGCACTATAAGGAGCATAACGACGATCCAAGACAGCAGCCATAACGCACATCCTTTCGCGCAACAAGCGTATTCCATCTTCATAGAAACATGAGACTACTAGGTCCGCATGAAACAATCTGTTCCCCTGGAAGATTCACCCACTGTATCCCTGTGATCGGTCTCGTGTGCTTTTAGGCAGACTTGTGGGAAGAACCTCAAAGGGACAATGCAATGTTCACTTGTAATACGTGAGAGATCCATCATATAGATGAAGTGGAGTAAAAGGTGAAAAGAGACTTACAAGGACGTTTCTCCCATATGAAAGCGCTCAGCGACTCCTTTCACCTGTTGCTCATCAGGCCAGGTGCGTTGGATTTGTTGAAACACCTCGTGTGCTTCGCTTTGCCACAGGTTGAACCCCTGAGCTGCTGATGCCTCTCGTGCAGCCTCCACGTACGTCAGGCTGGCTTCTAGGTCTCCTAAGCCTATCGCTGCCCTAGCCTGCAGGTTGATGACCTCGATACGTAAGCTTTCGGGAACAGTCATTTTGGGGATGATGTCATTCGCATTCTCCATACTATCCCATGCATCTTGATATCTGCCCAAGTCCATGTAGGTGAGACCATCGTTGAGATGCACCACTACTGGGTGGGAGACTGTGTAGAGGTAGCTCGGATCAGCTTCCGGTTGTCGGGGGTAGGCTTGGTGTGCTAAGTCCAGGTACTTGCTCGCCAAGGTGTCGTTGTGCTTGCCACATGTGGCATAGGCGCTGGCAATGCTCATGTAAAGGCGTGATTGAATGAGCGGGGAGACAAAGGGCAAAAAAGGGAGTGCCCTCAGATGGGTTTCCAGGGCCTCTTCTGTCTTACCTGCTATAAAGGCTCCAACACCGTGGTCTTGCAGTGCCGCAACTCTGAGGCTGAAGTCTTGAGCTACTTCACTGTACTGGACTGCCAGCTTGCTATATCTCTGTCCAACATTGAGAGGGTATTTCATACACCCTGGCGTATAGATGAAGGAGGCAAGCAGATATCCTTGGGTTGTGATCTCTGCTGCTTTTTTCTGATAGATGGATGATTGCTGGGCTATGGCTTCTATCTGCGGGAGAAAAGCGGGCAGTATCTGCTTTACGGTTGTGGTTTGGTTAGCGTTATGCAGACGCCAACAGGTGGCCGTTAACTGTGTAAAATGTTCTAACGTTTCCTCGTTGATATTAAGTGCTTGTGTGGTAGCGCGGGTGAGTCGCTCCCACGGCTCAGGGTCCAGGATGTGGGGCAAGACAACCACAACCCCTGAGGCACTCCCGACGGCTTGCAGCGCGGTCAGGATGGCGCTACGACGTTGGGGGTCAAAGTGTGCCATATCAATGGCTCCTAATCTAGCTAAGAACAGCTCTGCTTCTTGCCCGGTCAGCACAACTACTCCCTCGCCGAGACGCTCAGCCAGCGCTCCATCTGCGGTGAAGTGCTGTTCTGCTGCCGCA
>JAFATZ010000338.1 GCA_019243675.1 Ktedonobacteraceae bacterium
ACTAGACATTCCGATAGGTACCGTCATGAGCCGCATCTCTCGCGCTCGGCGACAACTGCAACGAGCACTGTGGCAGTATGCCAAGGACAGAGGATATGTTACTCAAAAGGCATCGTAGCGGCGTATGAGAGAAACTTTTGCCTGGAATGAGCACTGCGACGACGATTATCCCTTGCACCAAAGCGATCCTCTGCACGTGCTCACGAGCACACATTGGGTTGTGGAGCAGGCAGAGTATGTCTGGATCAACAGAGAGCGAGTGGAGAAGCTTTGTGAGCAGTGGATACAGGATGAAGCAAGCGCTGTTGCAGCTTCATTGCAGTGGTATGACCGTTATCATTTCTACGACGGGACCGAGCGCACGGTGAACTGGCTGCTGTTGCTTGACGCCTTAAATTTCTGCTTCTGGGCTGAAAAGGATACTCCGCGCTGGTCGATTGACTATCAAGGTGAGGTCTTAAATGGCTATTGGGCAGAAGCGGCAGCTTTGACGCGTGCAGTGGAGGAAGGTCTACCCCTTTGGGATGCACAATACCTCAGTGCTATCAGCTCCGAGGCCATAGCACATATCTTTCGTGGCACGCAGCCAATCCCTCTGTTTGAGCAGCGCGTCGCTCACGCGCGTGAGGTTGGGCGCGTTCTGCTAGAGCACTACGATGGACAATTTGCCCATGCGGTTGAGAAAGTACGCGGTAGTGCGGTACAATTAGCATTACTGTTAGCACGTGATTTCCCATCCTTTCGTGACCGCGTGTACTATAGAAACCGCGAGGTCCATTTCCTCAAACGGGCACAGATTTGTGTAGCCGATCTGCACGGCTCCTTTCAAGGAAAGCAATGGGGAGCCTTTACAGACCTAGCACAACTGACCATCTTTGCCGATTATAAGCTACCGCAAGTGCTACGTTATTATGGTGTACTAGCATACGACCCAGCACTGGCAGAGCGTGTTGACAGACAGGAGCTTCTGCCACCCGGCAGTGAAGAGGAGGTAGAGATACGTGCAGCGACGGTTTGGGCATGTGAACTGCTACGACGTGCATTACTGCAACGCGGCAGGGTCATGAATGCGCTACAGATCGACCAGAAACTTTGGCTATTGGGGCAGAACTCGGCAGCTATGCGCCCATATCATCGTACGCGCACAATCTATTATTAAGATATAGCTTATGAAATTATCTGCATTATTGATGGGATTGCAACAACCTCCAGTACATATATACGGTCTTGATATGGAGAGCACGAGTGAGATTAGGGGGGTGGCATATGACTCACGCAAGGCACAGCAGGATTGGTTGTTCGTTGCCGTACCCGGAGTGCATACCGACGGGCGCTACTTTCTGGGCGACGCCGCTCAAAGGGGTGCTATTGTCGCACTCGGCGAACGTCTACAAGAGGGAACGTCTCTTCCTCTTCCCTACATAGAGGTAGCAGACGTACGTGTTGCACTAGCCGATCTCTGTTGTGCATTTTACGGCTATCCAGCGCGCTCCCTCTGCACGATTGGTGTGACAGGCACCGATGGCAAGACCACCACCAGTAACCTTATCAACATTATTCTGGAAAGTGCTGGGTGGCGTAGTGGCTTGATGACCACGGCGAATTTCAAAATCTGTGGACAGGAATGGGAGAATACAGCACGACAAAGCACCCTGGAAGCGCTGGAGGTACAACAGTTCTTGCGCCATCTCCTTGATGCTGGTGGCACTCACGCGGTCATTGAGGCAACTTCTCATGGTCTGGCACTCAGTCGCGTCGACGGATGCGATTTTGATGTCGGGGTCGTCACCAACATTACTCACGAGCACCTCGACTTCCACAAAACGCTTGATGCTTATCGCCGTGCTAAGGCACACCTCTTCGAGATGCTTGATCCTACACGAGATAAGGGGTTAGGCAGCACACCAATTGCCATTCTCAATCACGACGATATGAGTTATGACATTCTCAAGCCCTACTGCCGTGTGCCCATTTTGGATTACGGCATTGATACTCCAGCAGCGGTACGAGCTGTAGATGTAGAACTGGGTCCTCACAGCACGCGCTTTCGTGTCGTGCTTGCCGATGCAGAACAGCAGATTGAGACTCGCTTGGTAGGACGTTTCAATGTTAGCAATTGTCTGGCGGCCATTGCTGCTACGTATAGTCAAAGTGTCGCTCTGGGTGAGATTGCTAGAGGGCTAGCGAGCGTGATGGGCGTAAGCGGACGTATGGAGAGTATTGATGAAGGACAACCATTCACGCTTGTCGTTGACTACGCTCATACGCCCGACAGTCTGCAAAAAGTACTAGCAACACTCAGACCGCTGACGAAGGGCAAGCTGATAGTGGTCTTTGGCTCAGCAGGTGAGCGCGATGTACAGAAACGTCCCATCATGGGACGCATTGCCGCACAGATGACGGATTTCTTCGTTATTACCGATGAGGATCCCCGTGAGGAAGATCGAGAGCAGATTCTGCACGCTATTGCTCTAGGTGCTGAAGCCGAAGGCAAACGCCAGGGACGCGATTTCCTGTGTATCGCAGACCGCCGAGAGGCAATTGCTGCTGCCTTTACTCATGCACAAGCAGGTGATACTATCTTACTAGCAGGCAAAGGCCATGAGCAGAGTATTCTTATAGGCATGGAAAAGTTGCCCTGGGATGATCGGCTTGTGGCACGCGAGCAAATCAAAAAACTTCGTATCCATTGAGGCAACCCGAATAGTTACGATGAGGAACTGTCTATGCTGAGTGAACGCGCCAAACTGGGCCTTCTCAGCTTCCTACTGCTCCTCGCGCTGGGGTGTCTCGCCTTTACTACCATAAGTACGATTCAAGCAGTGCGACACTTCCAGCAGGAGTATAGAGAAGTCAAGGCAGGAAATGTAAGCACTATTCATTCTTGGATGACCATTCATGCTGTCTCCCGTATCTACCGTGTTCCCGAAAACTACCTGTACTGCTCCTTGCATATAAGCAATCCTCGTTTGTTCCGACACGCAACGCTCTATGACATTGCGCGTCGTAGACGACAGCCCGTCGATCAGGTTATATATACCGTCCAAGCTACGATTGTAGCATATCGCAAAACATCTCCTCGTCTTTTGACGTCACCATCAGTGTGCATTATGAAACCTCTTCCACCAACGCCAGAAGGAAGGACGTCGTATTGAACGCTTTTTTTATCAGTGCGTTGCAGCAATATGGGTACCCTGCGCTCTGGTTGATTGTTTTTGTGGCTGCCGTTGGTGTCCCCATTTCAGGGTCTCTGCTGCTGTTTGGCGCGGGAGCATTTGCTGCTTTTGGTGACTTCAACTTACTTATCCTGTTCCCAGTCGCTTTGAGTTCAGCCGTGATGGGGGATGCCCTGGGCTATTTCATTGGCCGACGCGTGGGAACTCCTCTGCTAGGCTGGTTCGAGCGACAAAAACGCTTTCGTTTCATCTCAGGGCAAGCTCTGGAACGAGGTCGTGCCTATTTCAGGCGCAAAACAGCATGGGCAATTTTTATAACGCGCTTTCTTATTGTCGCTCTCGGTGGTCCGATAAACTTCCTGGCAGGAATAGAACGCTACCCCTACTCGCGCTTTCTCTGCTGGGATGTCAGCGGGCAAATACTTGGCGCAATCATTCCCCTGGGCTTGGGTTATCTATTTGCAGCAAGCTGGGAGGAGGTAGCTGCTATTTTTGGCACGTTCTCAGGCTTTTTTTTGGTCTTGCTGGTGGCTCTGCTTCTTTCAGTTCAGCTTGTACGCGGGTTACGCCAGAGCAAGTCTGTCAGTGTTGCTAAGGTTGAGGCAAACGAGGCACTACAACTACTAGAGAGTAAAAAGGGAGGTGACAGCGATTCGTTACCCATTCTTGATTAGCAAACAGGGCGTGTATAGTAATGGCGATCCCTTGCGGTCGCCATGTCCGCAGAAACCTATCATTTTGATTCTCACCATCCATACTGGAGGCGGACACCTCAATCTCGCGCAGTCGCTGAAGGGTATGCTTGAGGCACAGTATGAAGTTGTCATTGTAGATCCTCAGCCTGCTAGCGTTGACCACTTGTATGCGTCAATAAGCCGCCATTTTGTGAAATTTTTACAGTGGCAATACAACTGCACTGATAGCAAATTCGCCTCACTATGCTTGCACTGGTTGCTTATGCCACTGAACTACGGGCGAGTACGCCGCGTTATAGCAGATGTCCAACCTCAGCTTATCATCACGACGCATCCACTGTTACCCTATGCCATCGCCCGTGCCAATGAGCATCTTGCAAAACGCATTCCTCTCGTCTTTCAACTCACAGACCTAGGGAGAGTACACATGACATGGTTTACTGAGAAACAGGCCGATGCCTACCTTATTCCGACAAAGGAAATCTTTATCCAGGCAGTAGAGCAGGGTATCGATAGTAAGCGCCTGCACCTTACTGGCAGGCCGATACGACGTCAGTTTTTAGACGCTCCTGCAACCACGAGAGACGAAACGCT